>JAEUSQ010000064.1 GCA_016788705.1 Bacteroidetes Order II. bacterium | reverse complement strand
ACGGAGCGGAAATCTATGCCCGTATTCAATCCTTTATCTCCACTGTCCGAAAACTCCAATTCAATCCTTTCAATGAACTCTATACCGTGCTATCTGGCGGTATCCCAGAGTATCGGGGCCCCGCAGGCTAACCAGTTACTTCAAAAACTATATTGGCCTCTCTGGGATGTCTATTGAAACAGAAGTTAAAGACAGCATGGCATACATCATATGGCATTTTTATTGTCTATGGGATCCAGAACACGGTTTTGAAGTAATAACACATAAAGACCGAGTAATAGATATTGGTCAACAAGTAGATGGATTTAAAATATATGAAGATAATGGAACCGCTGATGAAGTGACAAAGCGTTATGAGGAACGTTGGAACAAGGTCAAAAAAAAGAAAAAATGGTGGAGATTCTACTAACTTAAATATGAATTAGAACCTACTTACCAAGCTTAAACCAAACATAGGCAGATAGGGTAATAGTTCGCCAGAAGAAGAAATAATCTTGCACCTATTTTATAATTGGTACAGGTTTTTATCAGATTACTTTTTAATTGGAATTTCTACTTCATCCAAGAGTTTTCTAAAATCACCCCCATAACTTTTTTCAATAACATTACCATCTCTTGTCAGGTTTTTAAATATGCCTTTATCAACCAAGTCCCAAACAGCCCATTTTGCTTTCCCATCAATGGTAAAGAGGCCAAAATGATTTTCAGACCCGCCTGGATTTGATGCATCTTTCCAAATTTCATCAAATGCTTCAAAATAAAAACAGGCTATTCTATTTTCAGTAGTCCATTTCCTCATTTTTTTATAATAAATTCCGGCTTTATATTCATCCGTTGCTTTAGAACCTCCACTGCCATATAATTCGTTAGAAAAACTCGCCCAACCCGTTTCACCAATATGGATAGGTTTTTCTACTCCAAGGCTTTGTATATAATTCCTCACTGCTTGATATTGGCTCATTGCATATTGTAAAGAACGTTCCATGATAAGATCAACCTGTTCTTCTTTTGTTTTCGTTAATTCATTTTCTTGTACACCCCAAAAAGTTGGATTGTAATGGGTGTCGTGCATGGGATATGTATGTACTGATATATAATCAACGGACTTAATCAGTTCGTTTAGTTCCGGCACATGATAATCCGAAGTACCACCTCCCCACGAGGCAAAATTATCCGAACTTGTAATCCATAAATCTTTTGATAATTCCCCTTTATTTTTTAGTTCCTGAAGATATTTAACCCATTTTAAAATGATATGGGGCTCAACATAATAGGCTGCGGCCCATTTGACCATTGCCTCATTCCCAACCGCAATTATTTTGATGATTTCGGGATACTCATTGGCCAGCTCAACGGCATGTGCTATTTCCACGGCATTACGTTCACTTTCTTCATGATGAATCGGTTCAAAACCTGTCCATGCGTTTTTACAATCAATCCAAGCCCCCAGCATAACATACATTTCAAATGCTGGGTCTTCTTGATTGAGTTCATAGATTGCTTTTAAAATATTATTGGTCTCGGGCAAATGTACATTATAGGTTCTAATAAGACGTACTCCCATTGCTGAAAGAATCTTCATGTCTTCTTTCAGTTGTGCAATCGTTGGTTGAACACGTCTGCTAACGCTTCGATATCCACCATAGGATATTGCTATTGTTTCTTTATTTCCAAGCAACTCGGAAGCAGTAATATTTCGTCTTGTATTTTTCATTGTATTACAAGCTAACAAATTATTTAAAATCAATAAATAAATAAATGTTTTGGATAAATTTTGCATAAATAATAATTGTTTTATTATTTAAATAAAGTAATTTTTATCATCTGTTCGATTTTATTTTATACCACTACTTAAAAACAATAAAGACTGCGCCATTGATGGATGGCCTAATATGCAGTCGTTGCTTTCTGATGTGGAAATTAATTCATGCCAAGGTACATCAATTGGAAACATAGATCAAGCACTCTATTTGACCACGCTGTTTTGTTGTGGGCCAGGCTTCAATGTAAGCCATATTCCTTTGAGCTATATAGAAATGATAAAATCATGCATTCATATTCTTAAAGTAAATACAAATAAATTTAAAACAATATAATACTACCTTAATTTGTTTTGTCATGTCTCCGTATGTAAGACGCTTGGTTTTCAAAAAAATGGTACGATGAAGCGTGTTGTCTGGAAATTGTCGTATCTTCTTCCTTTCATACAACAATCCTTTTTTTCCTGCTTATTTCAATTCCCATGACGACAAACCGATTAGAAGCATTCAGTGACGGCGTACTTGCCATTATCATCACCATCATGGTATTAGAGTTTCATATCCCTGAAGGTGCTACATTCCAAGCCCTACTTCCCCTATTACCCAAGTTTTTATCTTACTTATTTAGCTTTATATATGTTGGTATTTATTGGAACAACCATCACCACCTTTTTCAGGCTATTCAGCTTGTAAATGGAAGAATCTTACTTGCCAATCTAAATTTACTATTCTGGATTTCGATTTTACCTTTTGCAACGGCATGGATGGGGGAACATCATTTTGGGGGAAATACGGTTGTACTTTATGGCCTTGTACTTTTTTTATCTGCTATTTCTTTTTACCTTTTAGAAAAAGCAGCCATACAGTACGAAGGTCCAGAATCAAAATTAAGTATTGCGGTAAGAGGTCATCACAAGGAAAGAATATCTCTTCTTGCATATGCGGCTGGTATTGTTCTGGCATTTTATTACCCCATCATTTCACTCATTTTATTTTATTTGACTGCTTTAATTTGGTTTATTCCTGATAAAAGAATTGAAAAAATATTAATTTCATGATTAATCTAAAATAGAAAAATATATTTATTTACTCAAAATATGATATCTTTGATTGATTAAAGTGATGATATAATAAACCAAAAAATTTATAAATAGGCTTAATGTACCAATTAATGTCTTTACAACACTCATATCAGAATAGCATAAAACCGTGCCCTAGGTGGCCTAATGGACAGATTGGGTCTAAGCACACCCTCTGTTACCAAATCTTAATTATTTTATTACCAATATGTAAACAGAATATCACCGTAATATTATTATACCTAAAATCCACTTGGTTATAATGCTATATTAATTTCTCTGTGTTTTAATTGACGTATCATCGAACAATCTAATTTGGAGGTCAAATGGTACGTCAATTCATTCTTTTTTGGGTTATATTTGGGCTTTCAGCTTGTCGTCCAGTTCAAACCATCGAACAAGTACAGATTAAAGGATCCGATTCGGAAGTGGCAGTGGTCATGGCATTGGCAGAATCCTTTATGAACCACGAGCATCGGGTCTCGGTCTCGGTGAAGGGCGGCGGATCCGGCTCTGGAATTGCGGCACTTTTAAACGGCAAAACCGATATTGCCAATTCGTCTCGAGACATGAGCGTAAAAGAACTTGAGATGGCAGCGGCCCGAAGTATTCGTCCAGTTCCCGTTGTGTTTGCAGAAGACGTTTTGGTGTTTATCCTTCATCCAAGCCTGCAGATTCGCACCTTGACCCTCGAACAACTTGCGGGTATTTATCGGGGTGACATCCGAAATTGGAAAGAAGTGGGGGGACCAGACCGCGAAATCTCGCTGTATGGACGCCAGAGCAATTCAGGAACCTATGTATATCTACGCGAAAATATCTTAAAAGCCGAATATTCCTCCAAAGTAAAAGGGATGAATGGTACTGCACAAATTGTTGAAGCCATTAAACAAGACCGTGGCGGCATCGGCTACGTTAGTTTGGGTTATGTACAACATGGTGGGAAGCCAAGTGCAGGAATTTCCGTGATACGAATCGGGAGTGGCGAAGGGGTTTCGCCCCTTGACGCATCCGCAGTGGCAAGCGGGCTGTATCCGCTCAAACGTCCGTTGTATCATTTTTTAAATGGACCAGCACGCGGGAAATTAGCCGCATTTCTTCGGTTTGAACGTTCCGAGCAAGGCAAAGCCATCATCCGAGAAAGCGGCTACATTCCGGTAGAGCTTCCATTGGCACTCGCACCCGGTGCCGAAGTTTCATCCATGGCACAACCTGTTTATGCTAAATAAATCACTTCAGCCCTCTCAAACCACTACGAACCAGTACCGCCATCTACAGGACCGCGTGTTTAAACTGCTTGTGAAAGCAGCCGCATTGTTGTCGGTTTTGATTTTGGTCGGCATATTCTTTCTTTTGGTTTGGAATGGATTCCAAATGTTTAAAGAAGTTTCTATTTGGCAATTCTTCTTCTCTTCCGAATGGAATCCAGGCGCTTTAAAAAATCCGCAATACGGCATAGGTGGGATGGTGGGAGGAACGATGTTGGTGACCGCTGCAGCGATAATGCTCGCCTTTCCATTAGGGATTGCCTTAGCTGCCTACCTTTCGGAGGTTGCCTCACCACGCATGAGGGGTTTTGTGCGTCCCATCATAGAATTATTAGCAGGGATTCCATCGGTGGTCGTCGGATTTATTGGCATCGTGGTCATTGGCCCCTTCTTGGCCCAAGTATTTAATTTACCCAATGGTTTTACGGCATTAAACGGCGCCATTCTATTGGCCATTATGGCCTTGCCTTCCATTGTCACCGTTGCAGAAGATGCCATCCGCGCTGTTCCGAGATCATATCGGGAGGCCTCATATGCGTTAGGGAGCAATAAATGGACGACGCTCATTCGGGTCACTCTTCCTGCAGCGGGTTCCGGCATCATTGCAGCTGGCGTTCTGGGCGTAGGGCGTGCGGTGGGCGAGACCATGACGGTCCTTATGGCCACCGGAAATGCACTTGAAGTACCCGGCAGCCTTTTCGACTCGGTGCGTACCATGACAGCCACTATGGCCATCGAGATGGGCGAAGTACCCTTTGGTACCACTCACTATTATAGCTTATTTGCCATTGGCGCCACCCTTTTTGTGATGAGCCTTTTATTTAACCTGACAGCCGAATATCTCGCTGCCAAATTCAGACAATTGTCATGAACCGTTCTGCATGGATTGAACAATTGGGCTTTGGGGTCTTGCGATTATGTACCCTTTTGGTTGTGTTATTGATCTTCTGGTTAATTGCCGATTTGTTTTTAAAAGGCGGTGGCTCCCTGAGTTGGGCTTTTTGGACGACGTTTCCGCAAAAAGGCATGACCACTGGCGGGATTTTTCCAACAGTGGTGGGTACTGCATTTGTTACGTTGATTACTGCCTTATTTGCGGTGCCAGTAGGCATAACTTCCGCCATCTACCTCAGCGAGTATGCACGCGATCATTTTCTCAGCCGCTTAATTCGCGCCTCCATCCGTAATTTGGCGGGCGTTCCTTCTATTATTTACGGCCTGTTTGGCGTGGCTTTATTTGTAGAAGGATTGCGTTTTGGTACGTCGGTACTTTCGGCGGGATTAACGCTTGGTCTATTAAGTTTGCCTTATATCATCACCGCTACCGAGGAAGCCCTTAAAACCGTACCTAAGTCGTATCGTGAAGGCGCTTTGGCCTTGGGGGCCACCCAATGGGAAACCATCCGTAGTGTAGTACTACCACCTGCGTTACCTGGTATCACCACCGGAGTGATGTTGGGATTATCCCGTGCTGCGGGCGAAACGGCCCCTATTTTATTTACGGGTGTCGCCTATTATTTGCGCTATTTGCCTGGAACGGTTTGGGACAGCTTTATGGCATTGCCGTATCACTTATACGTTTTGGCAACACAACACCATGCCATCGAGGAAGTGCGACCATTGGCTTATGGAACTGCACTTACTTTATTGGCAATGGTAACTGTCCTTAACCTTATTGCCCTCCAAATTCGCTATCGTTTTCAGGCACAATCCCCAGCTTGAAAGAGATAAACCCCATAAACGATGACCGATAAATTAGTTGTCCGCAACCTGAACATTGCCTTTGGTGAAAAACAGGTCCTCAAAAACGTCTCTATCACGTTTCCGGATCAAAAAATCGTGGCACTCATCGGGCCTTCCGGATGCGGGAAATCCACTTTACTTCGTTCGTTGAACCGAATGCACGATTTAACCCCGCAAGCGATGGTAACTGGTGAGATTCTTTTAGACGGCCATGCCATTTTAGGCGCGAAAGTGGATGTAGTTGATGTGCGCCGCAAAGTGGGTATGGTTTTCCAAAAACCCAATTTATTTCCGAAATCCATTTTCGAGAATGTGGCGTATGGACTAAAAATCAACAAGATTGGGGATAAGAATATGGTTCGTACACGGGTAGAGGAAGCCATAAAATCTTGTTATTTATGGGACGAAGTGGGGGATCGGTTAGATAAGCCCGCGCTTGAACTTTCCGGCGGTCAACAGCAGCGGCTTTGTATTGCAAGAGCCATTGCTATTGCCCCCGAAGTTATTCTAATGGATGAACCCTGTGCAGCATTAGACCCCATCAGTACGCTCAAGATCGAAGAATTAATGTTACAGCTAAGGGAAAAGTTTGCCGTAGTCATTGTGACCCATAATATGCAACAAGCCCAGCGAGTGGCCGACTCTACCGCTTTTATGTACCTCGGTGAACTGATCGAATATGCGCCTACATCAGCAATCTTTAATAACCCGCAACACGAACTTACGCAGCGTTATATTAAAGGCGCCTTTGGTTAATGAAAAGACCCTCTAAGAAGGTTTTTTTTATTGTTTAGGATTCGTATAAAACGAAGGATATTTCATCCAGAGATGTAATTCTGCATATGTTCCACTAATTCTTTCTGCATTTCCAATTCTTCCAGCACCACGTCTATAATAGAAATAATTCCTACGAAGGTATCTTCTTCAAAAACAGGTAGGTATCGAATATTATTGGCGGTCATTAGCTGCATACAATGATTCAGTTTATCTTTTTTTCGGACTCGCGGAAAATCAGTAGCCATTACTTCGCCCACCATATTCTTGTTTGAGGATTTGCCTTTAATGACCACCCGCCGTGCATACACCCTTTCGGTGAAAATGCCCAAATACTGCTCTTTTTCCATCACCACAACGGCCCCAATGTTTTTGTCGTTCATCAGGTGCAATACATCCCGAATCAAGGTATCGGGCGTTACAGAATAGACATTAGATCCTTTACGTTTTAGAATATCGGCTACAGTATGCATAATTGATCTGTTTTTTTGTTAGACAATCTATGTGACAAGCTAAAGGTTTTGAAACGCTTCTGCAAGCCATGTTACACACAAATTTAGCATAAAAAAAGCAGTCGTTGGGGAGACTGCTTCTTATTGACTGACTTAAATGCGTGCCAAAAGGGTATTGTACCGATCGGAAACCACCCCGATTCTGCTCATTACCCGCTCAAATCGGGGTGGTGGTGGATTCAATGGGTCGCCAGACCACAAACTTGCTGCAACCCCTATCAATTGATAATACCGATCCGAGAGGGTTTGAAGGCGTACTTGCTGGCGCGGGTTGGCATCATCGGGAATAGGAGCGAGTGGCGCAAAACTCAAACCGCCTTTACGTTCTTTTTGCTCGTTAGTACTGATGGAGAATGCCTTAAAGGAAGAGAGGGATTTCATGAAATTTATTGGTTAAACAGGTAACAAAAGAAAGATGTATCACCATTGAGTCTCGGTCTGTCTTTATGGTTTAAAAGAGTCGAATGTAGATTTTTAACAACGCCACAATCAAGGAAAATGATTATTTACGACCCTTTCACTTGCGCGGGAGCTGAATGCCAATATTGACTCATCGCTTCATTATCTACTGATCTTTCAACCTATCTTCATTATTGCCTCTTGGCATCTGAAATAGATGCGACGTCCATGTATTGTCGCTTGGTCTGGGTAAAATATTATCCGCAAAACAACCCATCAATGCGTTTATAACCGACACTCAACGAAGCCCAATGGTAATACTTCCAAGACTTCTCGCGCTTATAAGTATAGCGGTAAGGGAGCCTGTGTCACTTTATCCACTTGTAAATCAGTTCCTAATTTAGATAGAAACGTCAGTCGAGAATGTTTCTTCATAGGCGTAAACCAAATTTAGCCTCCACCGCCGCTTACTGAAGCATATGATCGCTCTCAGTAACTCCCCAACCAAGGCGTGCGACACCAAAAAAAGCCCTCGATCTAAACAGAGGGCCCAATGGGTATCTTGTGAGATGCCTACTTTCCGTTACCGCGCTACCTCCTCAAACAGTGCATCAAACGCATGAATATGGGTTTTCCAATCCAAGTGTTCGGGGATGCTACGCAAGGTTTCTTGGGGTAACGGGCGCTCTTGGCCTTTAAGGATACTTTGCATGATCTCGAACAGTTCGTCTTCGTTTTCATACAGGGTAGGCGCATGAAGAAGAGGTTTTTGGAGCGCTACTGGAAGGAGCTCTGGATAAGTAAGCCTATTGGGCAATAACGGATGACATCCGCAATAAATGGCTTCGAGCAAAGTAACGCCAAAAAACTCATGGACAGCTGTCGAGACCACCAAATGTGCCCGTTGGAGCAAACGGCCATATTCTTCCGCATCTTCGGCATAGCCATAATGCAAAATTCGGTCAGCAAAACGCGAGAAAGACTGTCCGAATTCGTTGGCCTCATTAAAATGCTCACCCGCCAGAATTAGGCGGAATTTACACCCCACGTCATCTAAGCGGTTAAGTAAACGGAAAAAGGCATGGGGATTTTGGTCGTATTCCCAACGATGGTTCCATAAAATGATAGGGGGCTTCATACCTACGCCCCAACTGATTGGCTCGGCGGCATCGGCCAAGGCGTCGAATTGCCGGAGCGAAATTCCACGATGTAGAACACGGCTTTTTTGTCGGATTTCCTGCGTTTTTTCGAGGTGGGTATAATCTGGATACGTACCTAAAAAAGCCGGAAGCGCCCCCGTAAATTCTTGGAGGTGCGATTGCGAGTTAAACACCAACTGGTCGGCCACCAAGGCGGAAAGATAGTTGATGTATCCAAATGCCGGATCGCGGTGTTCGGCAGGCGAAAGCGGGTATGTGAGGCGGTTATTATGGAAATACATCACCATGGGTACACCGGAGAAACGTCCATTGGTCAGGGCTTTAAACGCTGCAAGATTCACCATGTCCGAGGCAAAAATCACATCTGGCACAAAGCCATTGTCTAAGGCTTCAAGTGCCTTATGTGCCAGCGTAACGGCCCCGCCCTGAAGCCGCCACTGCCAATAACGGGCACTCATAGAAACCATCTGAATCTCATGACGCGAATACTCGGTTACACCTTCCACAAAACGCTTTCTGGACCGACCATAATATGGCTCTAAAACTAAGACCTTCATATTATCCTAAGAGTCAGTAGGTGATCATGGGTGATGGTGGCGGATCGCACGCGAGATTTGCGCTTCTTCCTCGGCTGTGGAAGGCCGCACCACTGCAACGGTCCGCAACTGGAGATGTTCGCGCAAACTCTCTTCACGGGCCTCATTGGGCGTCACAATGGCTTCCTCGCCGGCTTCCAAGGCCAGCACGCGGGCCGCAAGTTTAATTTCAATCGGGTGCTCCAAGAGGTTTTTGACCAGCATCCCGCGACGTGTTCGGGGCATAAAATATGTACTAAGGGGTTATAAAGACGTGCCTTTGATTGTCTAACACACATCTGGCATCAAGTTATGAATTACAATGCGTACAGAAATCACTTCCACCCTATCCTAACATAATTCATGCGGTATCTTCACGGTTTTTTCCAATCAGGGCAAGCGCTTCTGCGAGGCGCCAGGGAATGGGTCTTTCCGCAACTTTGTCCTGGATGTGGTCAACATTTAACCGAAGACGTTCCTTTTTTGTGCCTCGGCTGCTTAAGGACTTTAGAACATCCTGCTCCGGAGGTCATCAGAACACATTTACAAGCCCATTGGCGATCGGAAACACGCTTAGAGGCCGGATATGCACTTTGGATGTTTGATGAAGGTGGGACGGTACAGAAACTCCAACATGCCTTAAAATACAAGAATCGTCCACGCATTGGAAGATACATTGGCACGTTGATGGGCGAACACCTGATTAATATGGCGGAAGAATGGCAAGCAGACTTATTGATTCCTGTTCCGCTTTCCAAAATCCGGATGATCGAACGTGGTTATAACCAAAGCAACGAATTGGCCAGGGGGATGTCTGTGGTCTTACAACTTCCACTATGTGAGGACTCCTTGATTCGTACTCGTGCCACCAAAAGCCAAACCAAGTTAGATTCATCGAACCGCTGGGCCAATGTTTCCGGTGCTTTTGCGGTTATTAATCCGGAAAAAGTGACTGGAAAGCGCATTATATTGGTAGATGATGTTTTGACGACTGGTGCAACCTTGGCAGCAGCAGCGATTCCACTTTTCGAAGCAGGTACCGAGGAAGTACGCGTAGCGACGATGGCAGTTGTCCGGTAATCATCCACGACGATTAAGCATGAGGCGGTTATAGGCCAAAAGACAGAGGCCCTGTACACTTTTGTCTTGGATGGAATAAAAAGCCATAACGCCTTCTTTCCGGCGTTTTAGAATACCGGTCTCCAACAGAATCCCAAGATGTTTGCTTAGGTTGGCTTGTCGCAAACCACTTGCCTCCATCAACTCTTGCACATTCAGCTCGCCATTTCGGTGTAACAAATCTAAGATCAGCAGGCGTGAAGGCTCTCCCAGCGCCTTGAAGTGGCGGGAAATCAGGTCTAAATGTGCATAATCGGGGATAAGGCCAGCCATAAACGCAGCAAAAAGGTAAACAAAAATCTTGTACAAAGATAGCACTTACCAGCACAGTAGGCCAAGCCTAAGGCTTAAGGCACCAAAGCCAAAACCTGTTCTGGTAAAAATGCCAGACCAATCAAGGTAAGAGCCGCAAACAGCATCACAATACGGTAAGTATTTGGAATTACATATTTTACAGGATTTTCCGTCTCGTTAAAATACATTTCTACAATCACGCGGAAGTAATAATAGATGCTAATAGCAGAATTGATCACGGCGACTCCAACCAACCACGGAAAGGTGGAGAAGGCCCCTGTAAACAAGAAAAACTTCCCAAAGAATCCGGCGGTGATCGGAATACCTGCGAGGGATAACATGCTTAAAGCCAGTATAAAGGCAGCTATAGGATTCGATTTCCCCATACCGGAAAATGCAGAAAAGTGTCCACCTGCTATGTCATCATCTTTGTTCACGAGCATAAAGACCGAGAACACCGCAATAGTTGCGATGACATATGCCACGAGGTATAAAAACAACCCCTTGCTTCCGGGTGTCCCGCTTAAAAGGCCCATCATTAAGTAGCCAGCATGTGATATACTAGAATAGGCCATCATGCGCTTCATATTTTTTTGGCGTAGTGCCGAAAGGTTGCCCACCGTCATGGTAAGCGCCGCAAGGATGGCCATGGTCATAGACCAATATGAGGTTTCGAGACCAAATCCCATCACAAATAGTTTATAAAACGCTCCAAATCCAGCAGTTTTAACAATTGTTGCCATAAAAGTGGTTACCAAAGTCGGGCTGCCTTCATACACATCAGGACTCCAAAAATGGAAAGGTGCAGCAGAAACCTTAAATCCCAATCCGACCATAATGAGGAGCAATCCGGTATTAAAGAGTGGCATAGAATAAACTTTTTTCACGTCCAAAGCCTGCTGGATCTTGGTTATTTCAAAAGCGCCCGTTGCGCCATATACCAACGTAATGCCAAAGAGCAGTATCCCTGTCGCAAAAGCGCCCATCAAAAAGTATTTTAATGCGGCTTCCGAGGATTTAAGGTCATCCATGCGGCTTCCGGCCATTACATATAGTGGAATAGACAGAATTTCGATCCCCAAAAAAAGCATTACCATGTGTTCAAACGAGAACATGCACAGTGCCCCCGTCAGGCTGAATAAGAGGAGACCGTAGTGATCGGCCACGGTGCTTTTTAGCCCTCGGTAGAAATAACCCGAAAGCAAAAAAATGAGGGTGGCCGCTACAACCGTTAGGCCGGAATAAGCCAATCCGAATGCATCGAATCGCACCATTCCCCCATATGAAATCACTGGCATCTGAGCATCTACGAGCAATGAAACGAGAGCAGCCAACAATCCCAGAACAGAGAGCGGCAGTAACCAGGTCCTTTTACCAGAGATGCCGGCAAACAGAATCACCATTGCGGTTGCAAAAAGAATGATAATCGCTTTCATGCGGTTGGATCAAAATTGGATTAAAATTATCCGCCCACCAGGGCCAGCCATTTGCCTACGGCATCGGCAGTTAGGTTCAACAACGGTTGAGGAAAAACACCAAACCCGATCACCAAAGCGGCGCAGGGAACCAAAATAGCCAAGTCCAACATCCCAGCATCTTCTACATGGGCCGTTGTGGCCTTGAGGGTTCCATACATCACTTTTTGATATACCCGAAGCATATACACTGCTCCGAAGATGATGCTAAGGCCAGCAATGGCAGCGAGCCAACCATTATACTGGAACAACCCATTGAGTAACAGAAATTCACCCACAAAACCATTGGTTAGCGGCACGGCGATAGAGCCAAGAAGGATAATCATAAACAGAATGGCAAATTGAGGCGCTTTTGCTGCTATGCCCCCAAGTGCTTCAAGCGAGCGTGTACCCGTCCGGCGCTCTATCCAATGTACCACATAAAACATAGCAACGACATTAATGCCGTGGTTCAACATTTGTACGAGTGCGCCTTGCACCCCGGATTCATTTCCTACGAAGAGGCCGGCAGCAATAAGGCCCACATGCGAAAGCGAAGAATAGGCCACCAAGCGCTTCAAATCGTCTTGTTGAATGGCAATCACCGCACCATATAGTACACCAATGATGGCCAGATAAAGAAATAGGTCTCGGTAAAGCGGCATTCCTTCGGCAGCAATAGGCATCATCCAACGATAAACCCCAAAAAGTCCCATCTTGAGCATAATACCAGAGAGCAACATGGTCCCGGCAGTTGGTGCAATGGTGTAGGTATCTGGTTGCCACGTATGAAACGGAAAAATGGGAACTTTTACGGCAAAGGCAGCAAAGAAGCCAAACAACACCCAAGGTGCAAGGTGGGGTGGTATATTGGCGGCCATTAAGGCAACCCAATCAAAACTATGCTTGCCATCTGCTCCTTGCGTAAAGAAATACACTGTCAGTATCGAAAGAAGCATCAGCAAACTTCCCAAAAACGTATAAATAAAAAACTTAAGTGTGACTCGCTGACGGTTTTCACCGCCCCAAATTGCCGAAATAAAGTAGATGGGAATCAAAGCCAATTCCCAAAAAACGTAGAACAAGAAGCCATCCCATGCCATAAACACCCCATTGAGGGCAAATTGCATGGCCAGTATCAGACCAAGAAGCGTGGATTCTTTATCCACATTTTGGCTACATGCAACGGGCAAAATAAAGGGAATCAGCAGGTTCGTCAGGAGTAACATCAACACACCCGGCCCATCCAAAGCAAGCGAGAATCCAATACCAGCAGACGGAACCCAAGGCAAAGACAATACTTGAACCGTATTTCCAGAATTAAAGGTTAACCAAAGTGTTACCGTTAACATCAGCGTTAGCCCCGCCCCTAAGAGGGCCAATAAACGGGCCAATTCACCTTTGGTAAGGAAAACCGCAACGGAAACAACCAGCGGAAGGCCCAAGATCAGTAAAGGCATGGTAGTCATTAGAAATTACCAGATTACGTTAAGCAGAAGAATGAGTACCAAACCAGCCACCATCAAAAATAAATAGGTCCCGATTTTACCTGTCTGCAATTGACGAAGGCCAAATCCTAACTGACCCACAAATGACGCCAACCCATTCACGATGCCATCTATGACTTTCGTGTCTATCCAATGGTGTAGCAAACGAGAAAGGCGCTCAATCGGACGTACAAATATGGCATCGTAGCTTTCATCCACATAAAATTTATGGCCTGCAAGTTTGGCAAAACCTTTGGTGGCTTCATCCGCGAGAGGTACTTGTTCCGGTTTCTGGTAATGTTTCCACGCCCAAAAGCCTATACCAACTGCAAGCGCAAGCGCAATGCCCATCAAAACAAGCTCGGTTGAAACCGTCATGACATGTACGGCTTCACCAAGTAACGGGGCTAAATACCCAGAGAACCATTGTGCATGGGTGAAGGCGGGTAAGTTCAAAAACCCACTTATTAATGACAAGACCGCCAGAATCATGAGCGGCACCGTCATCACCAAAGGTGATTCATGGAGATGTTCGGCCTGTTCTTTGGTTCCTCGAAAGTCTCCCCAAAACGCGAGGGTGTACATCCGTATCATATACACCACTGTTAGGGCTGCACTAAAAAGTGTCAGTGCCCACATAAGTGGATGGTGTTCAAAAATCTTGGCCAAAAGCTCGTCTTTGGAAAAGAAGCCGGCAAACGGAAAAATCCCAATGATGGCCAATGTCCCAAAGAGGAATGTCCAATGCGTGGTTCCAAGCGACTTGCGAAGTCCGCCCATGTTGCGGAGATCTTGCTCGCCACTCATAGCATGAATGACACTGCCTGCCCCCAAGAACAAGAGGGCTTTAAAAAGCGCATGAGTGGTTAGGTGGAACATCGCGGACCCATAGGCGCCCACACCTGCTGCTACAAACATCAGTCCCAGTTGCGAGACCGTAGAGTAGGCCAATACTTTCTTGATGTCGTTTTGCCCTAAACCGATGAGTGCGGCAAAAATAGAAGTAGCCAAACCGATCCATGCAATGATGGATAATGTGTATGGCGCCAAATCATACAAGGCCGATGTCCGTACCACCAGATAAACGCCTGCTGTCACCATTGTCGCGGCGTGGATGAGTGCGGAAACAGGCGTGGGACCGGCCATCGCATCTGGTAACCATGTATAAAGCGGAATCTGGGCGCTTTTGCCCATCGCCCCTACAAAAAGCAACCAGGTAATCAGGCCAATGGTTGCGGAATCTACAAGTCCGGCTTTGGAAAACACATCGGCGTAAGCAATACTCCCATAGTGCTGAAAGATCAAAAAAATACCGAGTAACAAGCCCAAATCTCCAATTCGGTTCATGATAAATGCCTTCCGAGCAGCATCGGCATAATCCCGTTTGGTGTACCAAAACCCAATCAGCAAATACGAACAAAGCCCCACACCTTCCCAGCCGAAGAAAAGGAGCAGAAAATTATTGCCCATTACGAGCAGGAGCATTGAAAACACAAAGAGGTTGAGATAAGCAAAAAACTTATGAAAGCCCTCGTCGTCGTGCATGTAGCCAATGGAGTAGAGGTGTATAAGCGTGCCCACCCCTGTAATAATCAACATCATCCAAACAGAGAGGCGATCCACCAAAAATCCAATTTCTACGTGCATGTTGCCCACACTTAACCATGTGAATAGCGTGCTTTGCATCGGTTCTGGATGATTCACAAGCGCCATAAACAGCCAAACGGAGAGCACAAACGAACTGGCTATTGTACCCGTACCCAAGGCACCAACGAGGTTCTTGCCCATTTTCTTCCCGATAAGTCCGTTTAAAAGGAAGCCAAGAAGCGGAAGAGCCGGAATAAGTGGAATGATCTGTTGCATAAAACAATTCTGTATGGAAGACGGCGTTTCTGCGGATGCCTTAATGTTTTAATTGATCCAATTGGTGAATGTCCACCCCTTTGGTGTTGCGATAAATGAGCACCAAAACGGACAATCCAATGGTTGCCTCAGCCGCTGCAACCACCATGATAAAGAACACAAAAACCTGACCATGCCCATCCCCCAAGTACGTGGAAAAGGCGACCAAAAGCAGGTTGACCGCATTTAGCATGAGTTCAATACACATCAATACCACAATGGCATTTCGGCGAATCATCACCCCGAGTACCCCAATCGAGAACAACACACTGCTCAGCACGAGATAATATTCTATGGGGATAATTTGAATACTATTTAACATAAACAAGTTGATTGGCGGCAATACCGCAAGGTTTTTCTAAGATCAAAAAGTGGTGAGGGGTTCGGAGTCCTTTTCTTTATTCCGCTTACCAATCAGCACAGCGCCAACCATAGCAGCAATAAATAGAATAGAAGCAATCTCGAAAGGCACCACAAAGTCGGAAAACAAGATTTTCCCAAGATTCTCCACCAACCCTACGGTTGCGGATTGCGGTGGAGGAGGCGGAATGGCCATGACCCCACGTAGCGACCCCATGAGGGTAAGCAGTAACATGCCCGCCGAAATGGTAACGGAAAGCCGAACCAGGTTGCTTTTTTGTGGCTCAGCTTCGTCTTTGAGGTTGAGCAACATCAACACAAATAAAAATAAGACCATAATCGCCCCTGCATAAACAATCAGGTTCACAATCGCCACAAATTGGGCATTCAGCAATACGTATTGTCCCGAAAGCAAGAAGAAAGTCACTATCAGGCTCAAAACACTGTGTACCGGACTTTTTGCAAACACGACCGATAAGGCACTTAAGACCGATAAGGCCGCCATGATAAAAAAGAAAATCAGTTCCATCGGTTAGGGATGTTTTTGGTTGTCGCGCCACGTTTGACGCTTGCTTATATCTACACGGTCTTCGGGAGCAATGCCTTCTACCAGCATATCTTTTCCATACACAAAATCTTGACGGTCGTAGTAGGCAGGCGTAATGTTTGGCGTCAGGAAAATGGCTTCTTTCGGACAGGCTTCTTCACACAGGCCGCAAAAGATACAGCGTAGCATATTTATCTCATAAACCGCTGCATATTTCTCCTCACGGTACAGATTTTCCTCCCCTTTTTTGCGTTCGGCGGCGGTCATAGTAATGGCTTCCGCCGGACAAGCCACTGCACAAAGCCCACAAGCAGTACAACGCTCGGCCCCTTTTTCATCGCGCTTCAGCACATGCCGTCCGCGATAAACCGGGCTAAAACTTCGTTCTTGTTCAGGATAAGCAATAGTGCTTTTCTTCTTGAAAAAATGCTTCAACGTAATGCCCATACCACTTAGGATGGCCGGGACATAGGCTTTTTCCAAAAAGGACATGTCTTTTTGAGAGACAACTTTAGACCGATTGGTTAGTTTTTGCATACCATTTAGGTTTTTTCCGTTTGGAAAAATTTGGGGCACGGCTGTGGCTCGTTTTTAAGGATTAACCAAAGAGCAATACGCCCGCACCCGTAAGCAACATATTGAAGATGGCCAAAGGAATTAGAATCTTCCAGCCCAAATGCATCAATTGATCATATCGAAAACGCGGTAACGTCCAACGAACCCACATAAATACAAATACGCCCAGCAAGGTCTTTATAAACAATACCAAAAACGCAATCGCATTTCCCAGAATCGGATTCATAGTACTGTAATCCAAGCCCGGCATGTTGTAGCCACCCAGATAAAGTGTGGCAATCACCGCAGCGGAGATAAACATATTGATATATTCGGCAAAAAGATAAAAACCCAATTTCATCGAACTGTATTCCGTATGAAACCCACCAATCAACTCAGTTTCGCACTCCGGAAGGTCAAAGGGCGCACGATTACACTCCGCCAAGGCTGTAATACAATAGATCAAAAATCCAAAAGGCTGATAAATGATGTTCCAATTAAAGCCTTTTTGTTGCTCGGCAATGGCTTTCAAGTCTAATGACCCTGTCAGCATGATAATGGCAATAACCACCAAACCCATCGCCAATTCGTAGCTAATCATTTGGGATGACGCACGAATGGCCCCGAACAACGAATATTTATTGTTAGACGCCCAGCCCCCAATCATGATACCATATACGCCCACCGATACAAAGCCCAGCACATACAAAATTCCGATGTTCAGGTCGGCAATTTGCAGATTTGGCCCCCAAGGAATGACGGCTCCGGTCATAAGTGCCGTAAACATGAACAAGCCCGGTCCGGCAATGAACAATAGTTTTTCGGCATTCGACGGAATAAATTCCTCTTTCATGAACATCTTCACGCCATCGGCCAATGGTTGTAATAAACCAAAGACCCCAGCACGGTTTGGCCCCAAGCGGTCTTGCAGAAAAGCGGCGATTTTGCGTTCTGCCCAAGTGGAATAGGCCGCTACCCCCATGGTTACCGCAAATAGAAACAGCACAAGTACACTTTTTTCGATGATTAAATACAGTGGCATCGGTTGTCTAAAATTATGGCGGATTAAACCACCGTTTGGGCTTTGGCTTTGTATTTATTGGCCGAAATCACCGAGTGGCGGTGTATGTTTCGCGGCCCCTCGATTGTCCAGTCTTCTTTCACTTTATGATCAAAGCGGCACTCATTGCAAATAAATTCTTCCACTTCGTCGAAGGCATCTTTACGGGCGGTAACGCGCAAAACCTCGTCTCCGGCCATCCACAAAACCGTTTTCCCGCAACATTTATCACATTTGCGGTGTGCATCAAAGGGACGGGTAAACCACACGCGGCTCCGGAAACGGAACGTTTTATCCGTCAGCGCCCCAACCGGGCAGACATCAATCACATTACCCGAAAAGTCATTCTTGATCGCCTTCTCGATGTACGTCCCAATTTCCGCACGGTCTCCACGGAATAACACACCATGAACCCGTTCGTTGGTAAGTTGGTTGGCGGTATAAACGCAACGGTAACACAAAATGCAGCGGGTCATGTGCAGTTGAATGTAAGGCCCAATGTCTATCCGTTCAAAAGTGCGCCTTTCTTCCTCGTAGCGGGTTTCCGAAGCCCCATGTTCAAAAGCCAAGTCCTGCAAATGGCATTCTCCGGCCTGATCACATACAGGGCAATCTAAAGGGTGATTAATCAGCAAGAGTTCTACCACACCTTTCCGCGCCGCAAGCAAGTCTGGGTTGGTCGTATTTTCCACCACCATCCCATCCATCACCTGTGTTTGACACGAGGCAACGGGTTTCGGCATAGGGCGTGGATCTCTCTCGGAACCTTGTGTCACCTTCACAATGCACGTGCGACACTTTCCGCCACTTCCTTCTAAAGGAGAATAATAACACATTGCAGGTGGAACCAAATGGCTGTGTTCCGGCTGTTCGGTTGCGATCTTCCGGGCGGCTTGCAAGATGGTTGTCCCCGGTGCCACTTGTGTTTCTATGCCGTCTATCGTGACTTTTAGCATCTGTTTTATGTGGGTTTTTACAAGTTTTCGTGGAGTCAAACGCCCACCGCTCCATGATAGGCTTCTAAACGGCCCAGTCCGTAGTTCCGGCTTTGGGCTTCTTGTGGATGTCGGACGTGCCACTCAAACTCCTCGCGGAAGTGTCGGATGGCGGCAGCAACAGGCCATGCAGCGGCATCGCCTAACGGACAAATTGTATTGCCCTCTATTTTCTTCGCAATATCCACCAAGAGGTCTAAGTCGTGTTCATGGCCATGCCCATACTCAATCCGATGTAGTACCTTTTCCATCCAACCCGTTCCTTCGCGGCACGGCGAACACTGCCCGCACGACTCGTGGTGATAAAAACGGGCATAGGTATAGGTATTCCGCACAATGCACTGATCTTCGTCAAAGACAATAAATCCACCAGAACCCAACATTGTCCCCGTTAGAAATCCACCATCCGCAAGCGATTCATACGTCATCACACGGTCTTCGCCTTTTGCTGTTTTGAGCATCAGATCGGCGGGCAAAATCGGAACCGAAGAACCACCGGGCACACAGGCCTTAAAGCGTTTCCCGTTTGGAATGCCACCGCAATAGGCGTCCGAGAAGATAAATTCCTCTACAGGCAGACCCATCTCAATTTCATAGACCCCCGGCTTGTTCAGATTGCCACACGCCGAGATCAACTTGGTTCCGGTACTCCTTCCCACGCCAATTGCCGCATACGCATCTCCGCCTTCATTCACAATAACGGGTACTGCTGCAAGGGTTTCTACATTGTTCACCACCGTCGGGCTTTGCCACAAACCCTTCACCGCCGGAAAGGGCGGCTTGATGCGTGGATTGCCCCGCTTCCCCTCCAAAGACTCGATGAGTGCCGTCTCCTCGCCACAGATATAGGCCCCTCCTCCGGGTGCAACGTAGAGGTCTAACGAAAAATCCGTTCCTAAGATTTTCTTCCCCAACCAGCCATGAGCATAGGCTTCCGCAATAGCTTTTTCAAGGATTTTGACAATCCATTTGTACTCGCCCCGAATGTAGATATAGGCCGTTTGTACGCCCAACGCATAACTTGATGTAATCATCCCTTCTACCAACAAATGCGGGATTTTTTCCATCAAGTAACGGTCTTTAAACGTTCCCGGCTCCGATTCGTCTGCATTGCACAACAAATAGCGCGGTACGCCCTCTGGTTTCGCCAAAAAACTCCATTTCATGCCCGTCGGGAAGCCCGCCCCGCCACGCCCGCGTAGCCCAGACCGCTTCACCTCATCCACCACCTCTTCCGGCTTTAGGGACTTTAGCGCCTTCTCTACCGAGCGATAGCCACCCATCTTCCGATATACTTCGTAGCCTTGAATACCTGCCACATGGGCATGTTCTAACAGAATTTTACGAGACATTTTCTGTATTTGGGTCTGGTTGGGTCTTTTGCTTAATGTAGTCCAATAAGTGCCGACCGATGATGGATTTTAGGCTTTGTACCTTTTCAGGTGTTTCAGGATCGTTTCAGTCTAATTGTTTTAAAAACAGATCACCACACATCATAAAGTCAACAGACATACTTTTTCTGTTATTTAGTCTATTTTTTCCCAAGCTTTCGGAGGAATAGGTTGTTCACGCCACGCATCTAAAAGTGTGTCTATTTTTTCCTCGGTCAGGTTTTCATAATAATGTTCACCACATTGCATCATTGGGGCATAGCCACAAGCCCCCAAACACTCGGCAGATTTGAGCGTAAAGAAGCCGTCTTCGGTGGTTTCATTCACCTTGATCCCCAATTTTTGTTGGAGATAGGCGATCGTCTTATCGGCTCCACGCAACATACAAGGCCCCGTATGACAAACCTCCAGCATGTACTTCCCGACGGGCTTCAGGTTGAACATCGTATAAAACGTAGCCACTTCATACACCTCAATGGGCGAGATCGCGAGCAAATCCGCCACATAGTCCATCACTTCGGCAGTCAGGTGCCCACCAAAATCTTCTTGGGCCATATGCAACACCCGAATGAGGGCGCTTTTTTGACGGCCTTCCGGGAATTGTGCCACGATCTTCCGAACCTGTACAAGGCGTTCTTCCGAGAAGTAAGGCGGGTTATAAGCCATTATTTCCATTGATTTTACCTTAAGCGTCTAATTCTCCGGCGATCACATTGAGCGAAGACATGGTGAGAATCGCATCCGAGATCATCGCTCCTTGTACCATCTCCGGAAATGCCTGATAATAAATAAAGCAAGGCCGCCTGAAGTGCAAGCGATAAGGCGCACGTCCGCCGTCGCTGATCAGATAAAAGCCCAATTCGCCATTGGCTCCTTCTACAGCATGATAGACCTCGCCCGCTGGAACGGGGGCCTCCCCCATCACAATTTTGAAATGGTAAATTAGGGCCTCCATGCTGTTATACACTTCATTTTTGGGCGGCAAATAAAAATCGGGAACATCGGCATGGAAGGGGCCTTCTGGAAGACCATCCAATGCCTGTTGAATGATGTGGAGACTTTGACGGATTTCCTCCTGCCGTACCATAAAGCGGTCGTAGGTATCCCCGTTGTCGCCAATGGGGATAATGAAGTCAAAATCTTCATAAGATGAGTACGGATTCATTACGCGAACGTCGTAATCCACGCCTGCTGCCCGCAGGTTGGGGCCAGAGAAGCCATAACTCAATGCCCGTTCTGCCGAAATCCCGCCCACATTAATCGTCCGATCCATAAAAATACGGTTCCGTTCCAATAAGCGGCCAAACTCATCGAAGCGAGCCGGAAAGTCTTTGAGAAACGACCGGAGCTTATGGTAAAACACCTTATCGAAGTCTCGCTCAAAACCGCCAATCCGTCCGATATTCGTCGTCAAACGCGAGCCACACACTTGCTCATACATCTCATAAATCCGTTCCCGCTCTTGAAACATATAGGTAAATCCCGTCAATGCCCCTGTATCTACGCCCACCACCGAGTTACAAATCAAATGGTCTGCAATTCGTGCCAATTCCATGACAATCACCCGCATGTATTCTACCCTTTTAGGTAATTCCACTCCGATCAACTTCTCGACGGTCATCCACCACCCCATGTTATTGATCGGCGATGAACAATAATTTAGACGATCGGTGAGCGGCGTAATTTGGTAATACGGACGACGTTCAGCAATTTTCTCGAAGGCTCGGTGGATGTATCCGATTGTAGGCTCGGCACTAAAAATCCGCTCGCCGTCCACCTTCAAGACGTTCTGAAAAACCCCGTGAGTGGCCGGGTGTGTAGGGCCAAGATTCAGCGTGGCAAATTCGCCATCCATGGTGTCTTGTGCCGAGAAATAATTGGGCTGTGCCAAAGACATATTTAATGGAGATTGGGTGGGTTAACGGCCAAAATAACGGTCATCTTTGTCGGTGCGGGTTCCGTCTTCTAAACGGTATTCCTTTCGGAGCGGAAAGTAGTCCATGTCATCCACATTCAGGATACGACGTAGGTCTGGATGTCCTTCAAATTTTATTCCATAGAAATCATATGTTTCACGTTCCATCCAATTGGCCGATGAAAACAGTGTTGTGGCCGTTGGCATAACCGGAGCGGCTTCCGGAAAAAACGTCTTTAGCCGAATCCGTATATTGTTCACCAAGCTATGTAGGTGATACACCACCCCTAATTCGCGCTGGTGCTGGTCGGGATAATGAACCCCACAAAGATCGGTTAAAAAACCAAAATCCAGTTCTGGATCATCACGCAAAAAAGTCATGATAGGCAAGACCTCGCGCTTATTAACCTCTATGGTCAGCAGGCCATAAGGCTCGGAGACCTCCTGAATGGCTTCGGGAAAATGATCTTTTATACGATCTAAAACAAGTTGATGGGTGAACGTCGGCATGACACGGTTAGCGTTTATGCTTGAGAATCAATCAATTTTATAAGAGGCCAATAAATGGCGATATTCTTCAGATTGTCGCCGGCGCAGAGACTCGTTCTTGACCAATTCTTGAATTTTCATCACCCCATCAATGATTTGTTCTGGCCTTGGCGGGCATCCGGGTACATAGACATCCACCGGAATCACCTTGTCTATGCCTTGCAAAACGGAGTAGGTGTCAAAAATCCCGCCAGAAGATGCACAAGCCCCAACGGCAATCACCCACTTGGGTTCGGCCATTTGCTCATACACTTGCCTTAGTACTGGGCCCATTTTTTTGGCGATCGTTCCCATCACCATCAACAAATCCGCCTGACGTGGTGAAAAACTGAGCCGCTCGGCACCAAAACGGGCTAAATCGTAGTTTGCCCCCATGGTCGCCATAAACTCAATCCCGCAACAGGAAGTAGCAAAAGGCAAGGGCCAAATAGAATTGGCACGGGCAATCCCAATCACTTTTTCGATATTGGTGGCAAAAAATCCTTCACCCACATAGCCTTCGGGCCGTTCAACAACACGGGGTCTTTGTTTCATCATGGGGGTATGAATTACAAGGATAACCGAAATAAAAAGATTATTTATCCCATTCAAACGCGCCTTTCCGCAGGACATAATAAAAGCCCATTAAAAAAACCGAAACAAACAATAATACCGCCATAAATCCTTCCATGCCCATCTCGCGGAAATTGACCGCATAGGGATAAAAGAAAATAACTTCGACGTCGAACAAGACGAAAAGGATAGCGGTCATAAAATACTTGATGGAAATGGGGAAACGGGCATCCCCTTCTCCTTCAATACCACACTCAAAAGCATCTTCTTTGCGAACGCCGCCCCGTTTGGGGCCCAGCAAATGGGTGATGACCAAACTGATAAAAACAAACCCAATGGCTACAATGGATTGCAAAATTACGGGAATATAACTTTCGGGCAAATGCATGGTAAGGCTGTGTCTATTGGAATGCTACCGTTGGTTAATACATATGCAGGTGATCACTGTAGTAAACAGAATATAAAATTAAGGGTATTTTTCAACCCAAAATGTGCTTCTTTTACGAACTTTTTTGTAAATACAAAACCATAACTTCAAGCAAAAATGGCTTAACGATTTCTTTAAGTCTTATGCTATAGAGTTATAAGTCTTATGCTATAGAGTTATCGGTAATTATCGCCTATTTACAGCTTCAGCCAAGTAAAAAAGCGGTTTCAGTTGACCTAAAACAGGTCGAGGTATCCTTTTGGATACCTCGATATTAAAACGACCTCTATGCCCAGCCTGTAAGCCGAATTCTGTCTGCCCGTCACTGGTCGCAAATGGCGAGGAGATCATCATTTATCTGGGACGGTCATTACTGGCCGCCTCTATCAACCTACCCGTGTACATTCGGGCGGGCCACCCGTGTTGCCAAGGCAACGTACACTGCTTGGTTTTTCACCGCGTGAGGTTTACCTGGCCGTACCAGTCGCCTAATACGCCGGTGGGCACTTACCCCACCATTTCACCCCTCACCTGTGCCCTAAGGCCATTGGCGGGTTTATTTTCTGTTGCACTTGCTGTCAACCGCTTGGAATTGGACATCCTCAAGCAGTTGCCTTCCCGTTAGGAAGCACGATGCCCTTTGGTGTTCGGACTTTCCTCCCGACAAAAATCGGGCGATGATCCGGCTGGATTTATTCTGCGGCCTCCATTTCCGAAACAGTTTCTCGGAAGAGGTCATGATCTACAATAATACGGCCACTGTGTTCACACACAATCACTTTATTCCGTTGGCGAATTTCAACCTGGCGTTGTGGTGGTACCGCATATCCAGCAACCGCCCCTCTTTCTATTGCAATAACAGCTCTCCCATCCCGAAGGCGGCTCCGCAGACGGTTATACGCCATCCGATAGCGGGCATCGATGGCAGATTCTAGGCTCGCACGACGTTCGAGCAAGGCATCTTCTTCGTGCCGAGTATCTTCCATAACCGCATTCAGCTCATCCTTCTTCCCATCAATCATACGGTCTAATTGCTCCATCCGGACACGGACTTGTTCTAGTGCGATGGCATTGGCTTCGTCCCGTTGTTTGAGGGTCTCCATCCGGAAGTTAGACTCTTGAATCCGTTGGCGGTGTACTTCAATCTCTTTCGTCAACGCATCATATTCACGGTTATTGCGAACCTGATTTTGTTGTTTTTGGTACCGTTCAATAAGAGACTGGCTTTCAAGTTGGTCAAATTGAATGCGCTTTCGCTCCAATTCCCCATCTTGTTTTTCTTGTTGATATTTATCAATACGTCTTTGCAGACCCACACGTTCATCTTCCAGATCCCGGATTTCATCCGGCAAGTCTCCACGCAATTTATGCATCTGATCCACCCGGCCATCAATATATTGTAAACGGATCAGGGCCTTCAGTTGTTCGGGTATGCTCAGTTCTTCTGCCATAGCAATAAAAATTTGGATAAAGGGTTAAGGGCTTTCGACATGTTTAACCTTTAAATATACAAGAAAGTTTAGGCTTTTCCGCTGGATCATAAGGAATTCAATTTGGTCTTCTGGGATTAGCGGCGTAATTTCAGACATAAACTTCTCATATTAACTTAAACAACCATGTCTAAACCTGTTCAAAAAACACATACCAGCCACAAACGAATCCCTGCAACCGAACCCCTTCTTAAAATGTGGGCGCTTTGGGCGGCATTGGTTGCCGTCATTGCCGGAATTTATGTTGCGTTGGATGCCACTTTTATTACCCTTGGTATCGAAAACCGGCTCACCCGTTCTTTAGGGTGTACGGTCAATGAATGGATCACCTGCGAACCGGTTTATGCTTCAGAAAGTGCCTATATGTTGGGCATTCCAGTGGCGGCATGGGGGGCGGCCTTTTATTTCAGCATGTTGGTACTAACGATTATTGCTTTGATCAATAAAAAGGAAAAAGGCGCTTCGGCAGTAATGGTTGGTATTGTGTTATCCATTCTGGCGGTTCTTTTCTCCATGTTCAAAGCCACCCAACTAATCCAAATGGGGATTGCCTGCCCGCTTTGCATTGGTATGTATGTGATTAACGGGGCGATTCTCGTATTCCTGATTCTTTCCTTGGTTCGGACGGTTGGATTGGGCGCCTATTTTTCTGGTTTTTTTGATGCACTTCGGAATAAATCTTCCGAATTCACCTATCAGCCCGCCATTATTGCCCCACTGGTGCTCACCTTGTTCATTTATGGCTTTTCTTTCCTTTACTTTAGTAACTACCAACGCAAACAAGAGCAGGCGGTTACCGCCGATACCGAGTCGGAAACCGCCGTATTACGCTCTGTTCAGCAACATTTTAAACAAGATCCGCTACAAGTTTCGTTTGGTCCCAATACACTTGTCAAGGGCAATAAAGAGGCAAAAGTCTCCATTATCGAATTTGCGGATTTTCAGTGCCCAGCGTGTAAAGTGGCACGCGATCGCATAGAATCCATTGTAAATGAATTTGGAAAATATGTCAATTTCCGCTTTCAAAACTACCCGTTAGACAACAGCATCAACCCCAACCTACAAAGCCAGATTCACTCGTTTGCAGGCCCTGCAGCAAAAGCCTTCTTCTGTGCTGCCAATGTTGGAAAAGGCTGGGAAATGCACAAAGCATTGTTCGACAATCAAGAAGTATTGGGAGAAACCGCCCTCGCCCGTGAAGTACAAAACCTTGGATTAGATACGGGGCGTTTTAATGCCTGTATGACAGATCCCGCTACGATTCGTTTGGTACAGGAAGATATTGAACGGGGTAAAATTGCTGGGGTCAACAGTACGCCTTCTGTGTACATCAATGGCCGTCTTGTAGATCAATGGGGGAATTTAGACGTTCTCCGCCGGATTGTCCGCGAGGAACTGAGCCGCGCTGGTGTAAAAAAATAAAGGAAGATATAGAGTTTTGCAGACCTCCGGTTTAGGGCCGGAGGCTTTTTTTAACAAACAAGCGGCCATCCGTATTATTTATCACGTTTGACATCATTATTCAATCATCAAACCTAAGTCATACATGGTCAAAAAAACAGTAACGGTTCTATTGGCAATTTTGGTGGTGATCCAGTTTATCCGTCCGACAAAAAATGATACCGGAGACGAGCGTAAATCCATTTCTACGCAATTTCCCGTCTCTGCCAACGTCCAAACCATTTTAAGAGCGGCATGTAACGATTGCCACAGCAACAAAACCACCTATCCTTGGTATAGCAACCTTCAACCATTGGGCTGGTGGCTGGCCGACCATGTGAATGAAGGTAAGCGGGGATTAAATTTTTCGGTATTCGCCTCATATCGTCCGGCAAAGCAGTTCCACAAATTAGAGGAAATAAGCGAAGTGTTAGAGAAAGGCGAAATGCCACTTGATTCCTATACGTGGATTCACAAAGATGCCGTTTTGGATAATGTCCAAAAGAAAGCTTTGATAGACTGGGCAGAAAGTTTGCGTAGTACCTTAAAAGAACGGTTTCCGGCTGATAGCCTCCGACTAAAACGTCGGCCACGCACGACAGCACCTCGCTAATCCGGAAGCATGTATCAATACAAAAAATTGCCCACTTCATTATTAACAAAGTGATGCTGGCTGGATCGGTCTCCAAAAGCAGACCCTTATAAGCATCTCACCGTTTACTTAACCCAATCTAATAATGACGATTGTGATGAAATATTTTCTTTTATTGCTCACCCTGTTGCCTTTTTCGGTACTGGCCCAGACTCCACCGACACCCGGCGAAAAGAAAATGAACCAATGTGGTGAAATTGCCGAGGCAGAGATTTCCGGCGATGAAAACCCATACAAACCCCTTACGTTTACCAAGTGCGTTCAGCAAGCCCAAACTTTGTTGGATGGCGAATTGAACAAGGCATATCAAGCCTTTAAAGCCAAAATTGGTGCCGGAAATCAAACCGTCCTCCTCACGGCTCAGCGGGCTTGGCTGGCTTTCCGAGATGCCGAAATAAAATCTATAAAGGCAAATGCAAGTTGGGTAGATATGATGAGTTTACGCCTTGTTAATGAACGGCGTGTACAATTGGAACGCTATACGCGGTATTTGGCACAAGGAACCCGTGAACAAGGGACACAGGAAGCACGCGCCCAATACGAATGCCTAACCTTAGCTTGCATGAATGAGGATTATGCCCAAAAAGACATCGAATTAAACGAAGCCTATCAGAACATCCTCTCCGCCAGTAGCCAAAAATCGTTGTTACGGGAAGCTCAACGTAAATGGATTTCGTGGCGAGATGCCGAATTTGTTCTTTTCGGGGCCATTTGTAACCCAATGGCTGGGCAAAACCAAACCATTAACATGCACCTTTTCCGTAACCAGATGCTCGCTGCCCGCCGGGACGACATCATGACCTATTCAGCAGGATAATTATGAGGAAAATTTTCTTACTGGCACTTCTATTCGTGCCACTCATGACTTTTGCACAAACAACGCGCCCAACATGGTCTAAATCCGTGGAAGATTATTACAACCTCTTTCACCAAATGGAGGAAGACCCCTTTAAATGTGACGATGCCCCTTCCAATACCGCCGTACGTGCAAGAGCCATTGTTGTAAAGGACATTAAAAATGGGTACCTACGGGCAAAGACCACCATGGGTATAATCGAGGTGGCCGTATTTAAGGACGCCGCCAACGAAACAGAATATGTATTATACCAATTGGATGGAGGCCCACACAATATGTGTACCACCGACCTACGGGTTATGGTGTATAAAAATGGGAAATGGAGTGAAAAACCTCAGATATTGCCACAAAACAAAATCAGCGATATTGCATCAAAACAACCCATCCGCGCCAATATTGATACGTACTTGGTCTATAAACTACCCCAAAAAGGCACCGTCATTACCGCTTCTTGGAAAGGGAATGCAAAGCGGGCGTTTGCACTCCGTTGGGAGAAAGGCAAATTTATGTTCGTACCCTAAATAACGATTCAAACAAAAAACAAAGCTATGAAAATCGTTTTTGCGCTCTTGCTGATATGGGGCTTCTATACGGTCAGTTATGCCCAACCGATCAATCTTTCATTGTTGCTGGCCGAGATGTATGATGGCAATTCGCCTTATTCGCCCGATCAAGTGGTCTTTAGCAAACAATGGACCACCGGAAAGGGCGAAAACAAGACCGAGTACGCGGTAATTGCGGTTAAAACAAGTGTATCGGACTGTCACGCCTGTGCTGCCCGTTTAGACGGCGCCCTCTTCCGGAAAGACCGCTATACCGAAGGAGGCTGGCAACGGAGCCGTTTCCGTCGCGACTTTGCAATTATAGGTGGTTTTAATGAACCTGGAGAAATCAGTCTGATGAAATTATCTGATGATGAATATGGCATCCGTATTGATGATGGTTATACCGGACAGGGTTATACCATATCCGGAACCTCTATTTTCTACCCAGAGATGGAGTTTGAGCGTGTTGCAGCCTTCCGAACGGGGGAAGACAACAGTGGCGCTTGTGATCCACCAGAACGGAAATGCTTTGGGTACAGCACAAAAATCACCACCGTTTCAGGCCAAAAAGAACCTGAAACCGGATTTTACGACCTAAAATTGGTAGTTTCTGGGACCAATAACGACTTTAAGTTAATGAACCGCACCTTATATTACCGCTATAATGGGGTTGTATATGACCGTAAGTAGCATGACCCAGTGGCCCCAAAACACGCTTCAAACAGCCGAATTGAAACTTCTTCCATTTGTGGGTCAGATACATTTAGCAATACTAAAAAACTGGATCACGACTCAAGAAGAATTAATTCTGTTTGCAGGTCCGTGCCCTTTTTCTTTTCCTCTTTCGGATGAAGCGTGGATGCAATTCTTAGAAATAGGTACAAACAGCCGTCTTAGCTACCTTGTGATAGATACCCAAACAGGGGATGCACTCGGTTTTGCCCAAGTTAAAACCATCAATTCATATACCAAGCGCTTATGCCGCCTATTGATTGGAACACCAGCCAATCGTGGACGCGGGTTAGGAAAACAATTGGTATTGGCATTGCTTCATATTTGTTTTGAAGACCCAGAGACGACATTTGTGGACCTGAATGTCTATACCCATAATGTACGCGCGATTCGATGCTATACCCAATGTGGCTTCAAAGAGGTTTTAGATGCCCAACCGAACTACACCAGTACCGAACTTTGGGAGGCCATTCGGATGGTGCGTACTCGCAAAAACGGTGAATAGCCTTTTACCCGTACCTCGGACACGCTCCTCTTTCGGTTCACTACACCCACAGTCGTACCCTAAAAATTTATCCACACCTATTTTTTGCGATTTTTGTATCGTGTATGTTGGCTTTATAGCCCTAAAACAATGCGTACCGACACCCTCTTCCACCTCATTTTTACCTACCAACCCAACGCCCTCTTCGAGTTGTTGCAA
>JAEUSQ010000063.1 GCA_016788705.1 Bacteroidetes Order II. bacterium | reverse complement strand
ATTCAGGAAGCACTTGGCCAAGCGGGGCTACCGGCAGAGCATGTCGCGCAAGGGAGACTGTTATGATAACGCCTTCGCAGAGTCCTTTTTCAGCAGGCTCAAGGGCGAACTGTTGCAGGACGGAATTTTTGATACCTTTGAAGATGCCTACACGGAAATTTTCAATTACATAGCGTGCTACTACAACCCGAAAAGGAGGCATTCGGCACTGGGGTATCTTTGCCCCGACAAGTTCGAGGAACACTACTTTTCTAACTTAACGCTGTGTCCGTGAAAATGGGACCATGTCAAAGTAAAAGACTCTTTTTACAACTCTGAAACTAAGTCATATTCGTATGAAAATCCTAAACCGACATTATTATCAAAATTGACAAAGTGGATTACGAAATGACAAGAAAGCCAGCCACTAACAGCCGTGTTGCAAAAGCGGGGTAGTGCTTCTATGACAGTGAAGTGCTACATTTAAGCTTTGTGCATCTAATGAAGTTTAGTGCCAAAAAATCCCCACCTACGCCAAGCGATTACCAGCAAACCACTTACACCAAATCGTTTTTGAAGATTTTCAAAGAAAGTTCTGGTTTCAGCACCTTAGCCAATTGCCGCCAGAATTTTATCCTGAAGTATTTTGTGATAGTGGACATTTTCTTGGCGATCGGTCACCACTTCTATTAGCCCCGACTGACCCGAAGCCGTCATGTTTTGATAAACAGATTCAAACGCTTCTGTGGTTTGCGGCGAGGCATAAGGCAGGTCAAAAAAACGGGCCGCATAAGAAAACGATCTGCCATGTGGCGTACCAAAGTAGGGTTCAAAAACGTCTGCCTCGGCGGAAATGGGCAGGAAGGAAAAGATTCCGCCACCGTCGTTATTAATCACCACGATCGTTATTGGAACGGAGCTATTACGCACCATAAGCAGGCTGTTCAGATCGTGCAGCAACGATACATCGCCAATCAGGAGCGTGAGTGGTTGTTGCCGCCCGATGGCAAATCCTATCGCCGAGGCCACCAAACCATCAATGCCGCTTGCCCCACGGTTGGTTCCGATAGCCACCGAAGCGGGGGCGGGGGCGGCATACATATCGGCATCGCGGATGGGCATAGAGTTCCCCAAAAACCATGTATGGCCTTCGGGCAATAACCGCGAAAGGATACGTGCTACCAATGGCTCCGAAAGATTTTCTGGTTTATCGTCTAAAGTTTGTTCGAGGAGCGTTCCCACTTTTTGGTTGGCCGCTTGCCAAAGGTTTAGCCACTCTGGGGAAGAAGTGGGTATTTGTCCACAAGATGTGGATAACTGGTGGATAAAGGCATTGAGATCTGCCTCCACAGCTTGCGTTACCAAATGCGCCGGATCACTTCGGTGGGGATGGTCTTTTACCACAACATAGGTTTGAGGGCGAATGGTTTCGATCCATTTTTGGAGCCGTTTGGAGGTAAACCGACTTCCGATCTGCAAAATCACTTCGGGTTTGTGTGCTTCCGAGAACGACCGAGCAAGCAAGAGTTGGTCGTAATAATGGATCAAATGTGGGTGTTCGGCCAAGCGGAATTGAGATCCAATGTCTGGCAATATGGGCCAGTTGAGCACCGAAAGACGGTCTAACCACGTTGAAACCGCTATATCGTGTGGGCCAAGTTGTCCCAAAATCACGAGACCCTTCTTGGCGGGATCACAAAACGGCATAGAATCGAGCGGCCTCTTCGCCGAGATTGGTAATGCCGGCATGGGTGTCCTATCCGCAAGGGGGGCCAGATAACTTGCATGATCGAAAGAAGCCGTTTGGGGTACCAGTGGCTCGCGAAACATACAATTTAGGTGAACGGGGCCTTTTTCTTGGATACTTTGGGAAATGGCGTGCCGAACTGTGGAAAGCACCATTTGTGCCGGAATGGCCGCATCGGGGCAGGGCATATCGAATGCCCAACGGGTAAAGGTGCCAAAGATGCCTATCTGGCGGATGGTTTGGTTGGCATCGGTCTCGCGAAGTTCTGGCGGACGGTCTGCCGTAAGTAGAAGCATGGGAATGCGGTCATTAGAGGCTTCTACAACGGCAGGCAGACCATTGGCCACGGCGGTTCCGGAGGTTGTTACCCAAACGGCGGGCTTTCCGGTGGCACGGGCAAAGCCCAGCGCAGCAAAAGCGGTACCACGTTCGTCTGGATGCACGGTTTTTTGGGCATTTGGGTGGCGGGCAATCGCAACCGCAAACGGCGTAGAACGCGATCCGGGGGCCACAAAAAAATGATCAATGCCACTCCCAACGAGTTCATTCACCATCAGTTCTGCCCAAAGTTGGTTGAGTCTTGCAGTGCTTAGGGTGTATTCCATAAGCTGTTTCGCTAAATTCCGGCGATTTCAATCCCTATGGGACAATGGTCGCTGCCTAAAACATCTGGCCAGATAAATGCATCCGAGATATTGGGCAATATCCGTTCTTCCACAAAAAAATAATCTATCCGCCAACCAATATTTTTGCCTCTTGCCCCGGCCAGATTAGACCACCACGAATAAGCACCTTCTTGGTTCGGGTGTAGGTGTCGGAAGGTGTCACGGAATCCCGCCTCGTAGAAGTGATCCACCCAAATGCGTTCTTCCGGCAAGAATCCGGAGGTTTTTTGGTTTCCTTTGGGGCGTGCCAGGTCTATGGGTTGATGGGCAATGTTGACATCTCCACAGAAGATGACCGGACGCGGATCGCTGGCACGGAGTTGGTCCACATGGTCTAAAAAGGCTTGGTTATACGCCAATTTATACGGAACACGGCTCAGGTCGCGGCGACCACTTGGGAAGTAGGCATTGACCAAAATAAAATTCTGGAACCACGCCGTAATGGTGCGTCCTTCGGTATCAAAATCTGGATTGCCCAAGCCCATTTGTAGGCTTTCCGGTTCTTCCTTGGTAAAGAGGGCGGTTCCGGAATAGCCGGCTTTCTGGGCGGGGTGCCAAAAGGTGTGCCAGCCTTCGGGACGGAGGACCGTGGCTGGAACTTGCGCCTCGGTTGCTTTGATTTCTTGCAGGCAGAGGACATCGGGCGAGGTCTGGAAAAGCCACTCGGCAAAGCCCTTTTGGACAACCGAGCGTATGCCGTTCACATTCCAAGAGAAGAGTTTTTTTGTATCAGACATAAATAGCGGCGAACGTGTAAGTGGAAAACGTGTAAGTGGGAAAGGTGGGGACCACCTAAAACATAATGCCCACCAAAACGGAAAACGCCTGATTGCGTTTCGGGTTACTATCATTTTTCACCAAGTCCAAAACCCCAAGGCTATAACGGGCATCCAGCATCCACATATGGCTCCCGCGCCGGAAGCGAGCACCCACCCCAGCCACGGTTCCGATGTCTATGGAGCGCACGGATTCATCGGCATTGTCTTCGAGCCATCCCGCCTGCCCCTTCACGCCGGCTTTGGTGCGAGCATCCATCAAAAACGAAATCTGTGGACCAAAATGAATCTGGGGCGCCACCTTGGCATCGGGCAATAGATCCACAACCGCCATCACAGGTACATCAAGATACACCATATCAAACCGGAAGAGGTTTACATCGGGAAATAGCGTAGGGTCGTACAGTTGTGCGCCCTTGGGTGAATAAAGGGCTTCCGCCTGAAACCCTAGTCGGTCATTGGATTGATGGTAGAGGATCAACCCCACCATTTGGCGTGTGGTAGCCGAGAATTCGGTATCTGGATCGTTCCAAAAACGGGTTTGGGTAAGTCCTATTCTGGCGCCAATGCCATATTCTTGTGCTGTTGCCGTCTGAAACAACCCCAAACCGATCAGGAGGTTAATGCGGAATAGGCTGGGCAACAACCGCAGACGCATCCGGCGTTTCTTCTGGTTCGTCTTCAAATTGATCGGCATTTTGTAAGGGGAATTCGTCATTTAAAATAATATCATGATGGTCGTAGGAAAGCCGGAGATAGGCCGAGGCCTTTTTCCGGCTGGGGTATGCGGCGCCCAAAAACAGGAGCAATATCCCAAAAAGATACTGAAACAGACGCCGGCCTGTCAGCGAAAAGCCGATCAATGAAAAAGCCATCGGGACACATAAAAGGGTCCAACGGAGAATGCTGGCCGTTTCATATATGTCCAATTTGTCCAATAGCTTGGGGTATCGGGTGGCCGAAGACACAACGTGGGCAAAAACCCAAAGGGATGATACAATCCCTATAACGGCAAGTGTAGGAACAAAAAAACTGAGCACACTAAAAATGGGCCGAATCACTTCCTGAACGATAAACAATTTGTAGCGTACCAAAACAAGGCTGAGTACAAAAAAACCCACCAAGACGCCCATCGTGGCGCCAAACATGCCCATCAACCGTTCATTATACCGGACAGGGGTTTTATAGAGGTGCTGTGCGTTCATAATAAGGCTAATTTATGAGACAAGGAGGAACGATTGGGGCTAAAATACGGTATCTTGTTGTATAAACTGCTTACGATTTTTTTAAAACCGCCATTATGTTCGCCCGACGCGACCCTGCCGACGAAAAAAAAACCTCCCTCGAAGAACGGACGCTCAATAAAACCGATCGCCTGTTTGCCCTGCTTATTCTGATTCAGGGCAAGCCCAACATGACAACCCGTCACTTGGCAGAACATTTTGGGGTAAGCCGAAGGACTATTTTTAGAGACCTACAAAGCCTTGAAAGATCAGGCGTTCCACTTACATATGCCGAGGATTCTGGTGGGTATGAAATTTTAGAGGGCTATCAACTTCCTCCTTTGATGCTGACAGGACGCGAAGCGGCGGTTTTGTTACTTGGTACCAATTTCGTCAAACTTCAGACCGATGCTTCTCTGAAAAAAGATGCCGACGAAGTATCCGTTAAGATCAAGTCCATTTTGCCCCAAGGTATTCGGGAGTATATAGACCGCATATTGAACCGGACGGTCTTGGACCCTTATTGGCTGAATACCGTTACCCATGCTCGGGAAGACGATGAAGATACCGGAAAGTGGGTAAAAATCTCGGAAGCCATTGCGCATCGAAACCCCATTTTTGTGCGCTACCACGTGGCCAGCCGAGACGAAACGACGCGCCGCCGCATTGATCCGCTGGGCATTATTTATTACTCGGATCACTGGACCTTGGTGGGTTATTGCCATCTTCGTAAAGACATTCGCTCCTTCCGATTGGATCAGATGGAAGAAGTTTATCCCATGAGTGAGCGCTTCTCTTCCCATGCCGATTTTGACCTTCAGGCCTATCTGGAGGAAAAGGGCTTAGGGCGACGAAGACGAATTGTCTTACGATTTCACAAAAAAATATATTCCCATGCCCGACGTCGGATTCCCGCCCGGATAGAAGAAGAACGAACCAACGAGACCGATAAAACGGTGACTTTTTACTTTGAAAACTTAGATTATATTGCCAATTGGTTGCTCCAGTTTGGAACAAGTGTCCGGATAGACGAACCTACGGAGCTCCGTGAGAAATTGGGCCAGCTTCTAGGACAAATGCAGGATGTCCTGCAAGAATCGGTGCCCTTGACCTAAACATACCCTGCTTTGCATGTTTTATGACCCGATAAAAGACCGAATGGGGGCGTTTTTTAGCCAACGTCCCTTGCTCCAGCGCCTGTTTTATGCCGGATTGGATACGGTATTCCTCCGGACTTGGCACGTAAAAAAACACATTCGACAAACCTTTGTCCAATGGCCTGCCTATAAACCACTCCGCATCTTGGATGCTGGAACGGGTTTTGGACAATATGCGTGGTTTTTGGTGCGAACGTTTCCACAGGCACAAATTCTAGCGGTGGATGTGAAACACGATTATTTGGCCAATGCCAAGCGCTTTATGAACCAAACAGCCCATGCCGAAAGAGTCCGGTGGACATGGGCAGACCTAACAGACTTTCACCCCGAAGAGCGGTTTGATTTTATCCTCTCGGTGGATGTCATGGAGCATATAGAGGACGATGAGGCTGTTTTTCGGAACTTTGCCGCCGCGCTCGATGAAGGCGGTTGTGTCTTGATCAATACACCCTCCGACCTTGGCGGCTCTGATGCCGAGATTGAGGGCGAGAGTTTTATCAGCGAACATGTTCGCGACGGATATAACCTTCAGGAACTCCACGAAAAACTAGAACGTGCTGGATTAACGCCGTTCCGATCGGTTTATACCTATGGTCGCTTTGGCTCGCTGGCATGGCGTTTATTGCTCAAATACCCCATGAAGATATTGGGCAAAAGCCGTTTTTTTATTGTGTTTTTGCCTGTTTATTACCTTGCTGTACTGCCAATTGGCTTGATCCTCAATGCGTTGGATGTCTCGACAAAGAACCCGCAAGGAACAGGTGTTTTGGTGCTGGCACGAAAGACCGCTACAATGGTGTACGAAAAAGAATTTTAGAATCGTTCCAGACACAACTTGGCGCGTTCTTCACGGCCTTGGGTATCTTTTTGGTAGGTTTTTTGAATATACATAGCACGACAAGGCCCGATATGATGCCCAAATCATTGATGTGACAACTGCGGACCCTGCCAACTGCTGTTTTGGTTCATCCCATTTTGTACTTCTATGGCTACGCAACATACTGCCACACCTCTCCTACGACTTTGGATACTGTGGTTAATTTTATTAACCGGATTATGGGCTTCCTTGGCTTGGTTTTCCCCAATTGCTTCCGAACCCACCCGTAGTGCCCGAAACGAAGCGCGGTATATTTTAGGAAAATATTTGTTTTTCGAGCGCCAACTCTCGGTCAGTGGGACAAAATCTTGTGGTACGTGTCACGATCCTAACTTGGCTTTTGTAGATCGTTATCGCCGAGGCTTGGGCCTACATGCCGAGGTCTTATCCCGAAATACGCCCACCCTTATCAATGTGCGCTACTATAAAAATTTTAATTGGGCCAATCCGGATTTAGTCCGTCTGGAAAAGCAATTTGAGCGCCCCCTTTTCAACCAACATCCGCCAGAAATGGCCATAGAACGATCGGATACCGTTTTACAAGCGCGGCTGAATAAGTCCGAAGCCTATCGGGACTTGTTTGCCCGCGCCTTTCCTAAGGATTCAGATCCAATGCGCTGGGACAATGCGTTGCTTGCAATGGGTGTTTACGTCCGCACACTCAATTCGTTTAACAGCCCTTATGACCGTTTTAAACGTGGCGAGAAACGGGCAATGACTACCGCCGCACGACGTGGTGAACGGCTCTTTAACTCCCAAAGGCTTCAATGCGCAACTTGCCACCCAACACCGTATTTCACCGATAACCGCCACGACGCCGAGACCGAGGGCTACCACAATATCGGGCTGTATAATGTGGGTGGAAAAGGAGACTACCCCGATTATGACCAAGGGCTTTATACGTTTACCAAAAAGCCAGAAGACCGCGGACGCTTTAAGACCCCATCCTTGCGAAATGTGGAACTCACCCCGCCTTATATGCACGACGGCAGCATCGAAACGTTGGAAGAAGTACTAACCTTCTTTGAAAAGGCCGGACGGAATGTCACTGCCGGCCCTTATGCGGGCGATGGACGAAACAATCCGCACAAAAGCGATAAGATGAAGCCCTTCGCCCTAACCAAACGCGAGCGCGAAGACCTATTGGCCTTCCTGCGTGCCCTTACAGACTCGACCGTTTTGCGCAATCCCGACTTTTTGCGCCCTCCAGACATCTGGGAACACCCACCCACCGTCGGAAAATATTGATCTCTATCAATTGTTCAATCTATCATTTGTTCAATCTCAACATACATGAAACCGATTCGACTGCTTATCGCCACCGTTTTGGGATGCTTCTTGGTATCCCAGGCAGGCTTAGCCCAATCAGATACTACGCAAACCACCTTGCTGCGCAAAGCCCAAGCAAAAATTGCCACCGCCCTCCAAAGTTCCGTTCCGGTCATTAAACTCGAAAACCTAACGGCGCAGCAACAATTCGCCCAAGATGTGGCCCTCCAGCATCCGTTTTTTAAGCAAAACTTGTTCGAAAAAGACACCAACAAACCGCTTCGTAACGAAATCTTCGGGATTTATCAGGCACGACCCACCGATTTTCGCTCGGAACAAATTACAACTGCTTGTGCCTCTGGCACCTGCTTTAGGGTAGAAATGTATAACTATCCACTCAATATTACGACGGTTGGTTTGGTACATACGGCCAGTAATGCCATGTTGGACGGTTATATAATGAATCAGGCGCAGCCCAATATTCCGACGTTTCTAAAAGACGTGGCCTTAGAAATTGCGGTCAATGCGCCAGAAGTAGCGGCGGCGCTGGGATTTAAACCAAGCACCGACCAAGCGTTGATGTCCGACACCAAAACGGCCCTCAACCAAACCCGTTGTGAACGCTCGAAACACCTCTGTGTGGCTCCTACGTTCATAAAAGGGGATCGTGCCCTCTGGGCTATTGTAAACCTGACCGAGATGAAATTGGTGGGTGTGCGATGGACGAATGTGGGAACACCTGGCCCCACGCCACAAATGACCGAGCGCAAATTCCAAAACGAAGAAATCACCGAAAAATACTGCACCCTGCCACTTTCCATCGAACGCAATGGCTGGAAAATGAACTATATCATCACCAGTTCCGACGGACTTCAGGTTTCGAATGCCGTATTCAAGGGTAAGCCTGTTATAGACAGTGCCAAATTGGTGGACTGGCATGTGAGTTATTCTGAGCCAGAGGGCTTTGGATACAGCGACGCCATAGGTTGCCCCTATTTCAGCACAGCCGCCGTCATAGCCATAGATCCGCCATTGGTAAGTGACCTAATAGAAAACAACCAATCTGTCGGATTTACCATTGTACAGGATTTCTTTAGTGAATTGTGGCCGCAAGCCTGCAACTACAAATATCAACAACGCTTCGAGTTCTATAACGATGGCCGCTTCCGTGTCTCTGCGGCCAATCATGGCCGTGGATGTGGCAACAATGGAACTTACCGCCCGGTAACACGCATTGCATTCCCTGCCAAACCGTTTACCTTCTCCGAGTGGCGGAATGGCAAGTGGATGACTTGGAAAACCGAAAAATGGCAACTCCAAAAACCTTCCACCACCTATACAAAGGAAGGGTATCAGTATAAAATTCAGGATGCCACCGGAAACGGATTCTACATGGCGGCAAACAGCGGGCAACTCTACGAGCACAAAAGAAGTGATAACGCTTATGTCTTTGTAACCAAACGCAATCCGGCAAAAGACGAAGGTGACTCGGACCTGATCACCATCGGGCCTTGTTGCAATAGCGACCATCAACAGGGGCCAGAGAAGTTTATGTCACCGCCAGAGGCCATCAGTAAAGCTCCGTTGGTGATGTGGTATGTGCCTCAAATTCGGAACGATGACACACCGGGGCGTGAATTTTGTTGGGCAGACAGCTACATCAACGAACAAGGCGTGTATGCCACACGCACCTATCCGTGCCTTTCCGGACCGCTCTTTGTACCACTCGGCCTGAAGCCATGACCATAAAAAACGACTTACGTCCCAAACCATACAAAAAAGTAATCCATCTGCAATAAATATATACCCTTACACCATGAAGCATCTGCTGAATAGCCTACTCGGAATTGTGGGGATGATTGCCACCATAACACCCTTGCTTGCACAAGGAACACAACCAACCGCTTCTCTGGCAAAAGGGCAACCGGATTGTCGGCGCTCGCCTGCTTTCACCCGAAGTACCAGCATAGATCCACTACGTTCGGCCTTCAGTACCTCCAATATGCAGTACGTAGGATTGATTTATACCGAAGTGAACCTGCCAAACGCACCGACGCCTCCCAATCCAAAACAGAAACCTAACATCTATCAGCATCCTTCTTGGAAGACCGCCGGATATTTTGGCCCGATGGTTATAGACCCACGCGGGAATATTTTTCTTGCACCTTTGCCATTTGTCAACCTCTACCGCAATAAGCCATCCAAGCAAAATATGCTATATCGGGTGGATCCCAACTCGGCAGAATTAAAGCCGTACTTCACCCTTCCGACTATTTATAAACCCAATGAACAAAATCCATATGGCGTACTCGGCATGGGTTATGATTGCGAAATCGGTATCATCTATGCCAGTTCGGTACAAGGCTCGGATCGCACAAACGAGCGCGGAAGGATATATGCCATACAGACAGGAGAAAAACCCACTATTCTAGATGTAATACCGGATGTGGACGCCTTTGGCGTCGGGGTATTCACCTTTGAAGGCAAAAAACGGATGATCTATGGTGAAGCCCGAACGCCAGAAATTTATATGGTGGAGTTGGCATCGGATGGGAAGTTTGTCGGGAAGCCGGAGTTTGTACTCTCCTTGGAGGGCATTGGCACACGAGGAGATGACCGCGCACGGAAAATTCGCATCGCCGAAAACGGGGATATTACAATTAGCGGCGTGGAGTTTTACTTTAACCTCATTGCCCCCTCCGAACGCCAAGAAACGCCTTATACCTTTCGATACGACCCAGTCCAAAAAACGTGGGTACTGACCAAAATTGGACACTAAATAACCATACTTAATAGCTATCATATTTTAGGTCATAACATAGCACTTTTAGGTTATTTTGTGTATCTTTTTTTTTTCAGAAAAGCCTACAAACCATTTCTTCCGTCTGGTAATAAGGCTTATTTTCGGCTTTCAGGAACCATTCTTGATAACCACTGTCACCACTTTGTAGAACGTTCATAATTAGACGATGAAATAGCCACCCCATTACGACAACCTTTTCTCCGCCTGTTGTTGGGATGACAAACGTTAATCTATAAATTCTTCGGATTCACCACCTTTGCCCACTTTAATTAAAGTCACCCATGTACAGCAACCCCCAAGTTGACCTCTACTTTGAAGAAGGGTGCGGCCGATGCCCTCTGGCGGCTACGCCCGAATGCAAAGTCCATAAGTGGCCGCACGAGTTGGCCCTATTACGTACCATCGTGCGCCATTGTGGTTTAGCCGAAACGCGTAAGTGGGGCGTCCCTTGTTATACCCATGAAGGGAAAAACATTGTCCTCATCAGTGCCCTCAAAGAGTGCTGCGTGTTGAGTTTTTTTAAAGGGGCGCTCTTGCGCGACGAAGCCGGGCTTTTACAAAAGCCTGGCGATCAATCACAGGCAGCCCGCATTATCCGGTTCACGCATACACAACAAATTTTGGCACAAGAGAACATACTAAAAGCCTATCTTTATGAGGCCATCGGGGTAGAAAAAGCAAATCTAAGTGTACCATTAAAATCCATTGAGGCATATGACCTCCCGGAAGAATTAATCAACCGATTTCAGGCATTTCCGGACTTGGAGGTAGCTTTCCGTGCCCTAACGCCAGGGCGACAACGGGGCTATCTCATTCATTTTTCGGCTCCCAAACAAACCAAAACCCGCGAAGCAAGAATTGATAAATACATTCATAAAATTCTCGAAGGTAAGGGGATAATGGACTAAACACGATTTTAAAGAGATTAGCTTATAGGGCTTGGGACATCGTAAATACAGGATGCCCAAAACCATCCTCCGCACCTCATAAGACCTATTAAACTAAAAACACGCATACAAGAATACCAGGGCGTTTATTCCTCCCAAAGTCCATACCGAATTATAAAACGGAAGCGGTTCTGTGTTGTAGTTTGGCATTGGGTTATCGCATCTTAAACCGACCTATATGTATGATTTTGTTTATTGACAACTACGATAGTTTTACCTATAACTTGGTGCATCTAGTAGGCGCCATTACTCCAGACGTAGAAGTAATCCGAAACGATGAATGGACATTGGCAGAGATTCGGGCCTTTCGACCTGCGGGAATACTGCTCTCGCCCGGACCAGGACGCCCGGAAGAGGCGGGGGTTATGCCAGAATTGATCCACTCTTTGGGTGCAGAAATTCCGATGTTGGGTATTTGTTTGGGCCACCAGGCAATTGGGCAGGCGTATGGCGGAACGGTGACATACGCGAAAACTCTCATGCACGGCAAAACAAGTCCGGTTTTTCACCAAAATGCGGGCGTTTTCCAGGACGTTCCAAATCCACTTACAGCCACCCGTTATCACTCGTTGGCGGTAGATAGAGGATCATTACCGAACGCTTTGGAAGTAACCGCATGGGTGGAAGACGGCACCATTATGGGCCTGCGTCACAAAATGCACCCGGTAGAAGGCGTTCAGTTTCATCCTGAAAGCATCCTCACGCTGCAATCGGGCGGCGGTAAAATTATTAAAAATTGGGTAGAACGCATACTGAGAACCGTATGAGATTGATTTGGGTTACCATTTTCGGATTCACCAGCTTTTTTGGATGCGGTGGCGATCCGTCAGGACGTTATGGAGCCTATGAGGGATATTATGGCGGCGGGTATCCGTCTTATTTTATCCCCAAGGACTTTCCTGATGAGCGTTGGATGACTGAAGCACCAACATCTGACACCTTTAAACAACGGTATCGCCAATTGGTGGAGACCAGTATCCTGCCAGAGGTACAGGCCATGCGAGAAGAGAACCCCCAACGGGCAGCTGAAGACCTAATGATGCTCGGATTTTCCGGCGGGTTTTTAGAAATAACGTATCGGGGTATGCCGGGCCACAAACAAGAGGGCGGGTTTGGTCCGCAAAACACGTTCGATCGGGTATTTACAGGAAAGCCTTTTAAAATGACTCGCCTTGTTTTCCCTAAAAAGCACGAAAAATGGCCATAGCCCGACAATTACCTCTCTTACTGCTTGCCCTTTGGGAGGTGTCTTGCTCGTTTCATCCGCGCCCCGGTCAAACGATTACGGTACGCGGTTGGTATAACAGCAAAATGTTCAGCTACTTCATCCCTGCACCATTTCCAGAAGAACGTTGGTCTTTAGCCGGAGATGGGGGGTTTACAATGGCACGCATTCGCGTGTTTACTGCCTCCAAAGACTCGTTGAAGCACCTATATGGAACCAACCGCGAAGACATCCTAGAGGCTTCTGGGATGTGGATGGAGGTAATTGTTCGTGGTAAAATATCCTCAAAAGGACAATTTTGTAAACATGTTGATTGCCCATTCCAATTGGATTTAGAGGACGTAAGAATGGTCCGGCCAGCCCATCGGAATCCGGAAAAATAACCTTAAGACCTACTTTTATATGAGACCATTTCTCACGGCCATTTCCGAGGGCCAAGCCCTAAGCCGACACGAGGCCGAGGATGCCATGCACTTGTTGATGCGGGGCGAAACCACCGAAATCGAAACAGCCGCCTTTTTATTGGGGCTCCGAAGCCGGGGCGAAACCATCGAGGAATTGACAGGCTTTACCCATGTGATGCGTGAATATGCGATACCCGTACAGGTAAACGATCCGAATACGATAGACGTTTGCGGTACGGGCGGCGACCGAAGTGGCACGTTTAATGTCTCGACCACGGTTGCATTTGTTTGCGCAGGGGCTGGTGTGACCGTAGCCAAACACGGCAATCGGTCGGTTTCCTCCCAGTCTGGTTCGGCAGATGTATTGGAGGCATTAGGCGTGAAGTCCGAGTTGGGCAAAGAAGCCGTGGAGGTTTGTTTAGACGAAGTGGGAATTGCGTTCATCTTTGCCCCGTTGTTCCATCCCGCTCTAAGGCACGTCATGCCTGTGCGGAGGGCACTGGGCGTTCGGACATTTTTCAATATTTTAGGTCCGCTTTGTAATCCAGCACGGGTAAAGCGGCAATTGGTGGGGGCATTCAGCAAAGAAGTAGCCCATACCATGACCGAAATTTTGGCGAGATTGGGAAGTGAAAACGTTATAGCCGTTCATGCACACGATGGCTTAGACGAATTTTCGACTTCTACGGCAACAGATGTTTTTGGGTACACGACCAAGCAAAACCTATGGCACAAAACCGTTATCCCAGAGCAGTTTGGCCTTCGACGGGTAGATCCTGTACAACTCAAAGGCGGCAATGCAACCGAAAATGCCCGGATTCTGAAAGCGATCTTATCTGGCGAAAAAGGACCACATCGCGAAATTGTACTATTGAATGCGGCATATGCTCTCTTCGTCTCTGGACAAGTGGGCGATCTGGAACAGGCCTTTGTCGCGGCCAAAACCAGCATAGACAGTGGGGCTGCACAAGCGAAGTTGAGCGCCCTCATCCGTGCCTCCCACCTCGTTAACCCTGACTGATTTCATGAGCATCCTAAACCGTATTATTGAAGATACCCGTCTGTTGGTGGGCGAACGGAAGCAGCGGATTCCAGTGGATGATTTAGAACGAAGTTCGCACTTTAGGGCGCCTACCCTTTCTTTGGCATATGCCTTACGAAAGCCTGACCTCACCGTGATTGCGGAAATTAAAAAAGCCTCGCCTTCCAAAGGATTGATCCGCGCCGAGTTTCCGGTTCAAGAATTGGCATTGTCCTACAAACATGGGGGCGCACACGCCCTATCGGTACTGACGGAGCCTAAATATTTTCTTGGTTCGCCGGAATACCTGAAGCATGTCCGCCGGACGGTAGATTTACCCCTCCTCCGTAAAGACTTTATGGTAGATCCGTATCAGGTCTATGAAGCACGAGCTTGGGGGGCGGATGCCATTTTATTGATTGCTGCCGTGTTAGACAAAGCTTTGCTTTTCGACTTACACCAATTGGCGGACGAATTGGGCCTTTCTTGCCTAGTAGAAGTACATGATCCTTCCGAATTGGATAAATTGGATTTAGATCAAGTGAAGGTGGTGGGCGTAAACAACCGAAATCTACACGATTTTTCAGTGGACTTAGACCAAAGCCTGCGGGTTTTTGCCCAAGTACCCGCACCAATTGTTCGTGTTGCGGAAAGCGGCCTCCGTACCCCACAAGACTTGGCTTATTTGCGCCAAAATGGAATAGATGCGGTACTAATTGGCGAAACCTTTATGAGGGCAACCCAACCGGGAGATGCCCTCCGAAAGCTCTTGCAAGACACCCAAACCCTGCTCGAATCCACAATCCTTGCCTAAAAACCATGAAACTCAAAATCTGCGGTCTTACCAATTTGCCCGACGCCCGCTATTGTGCTGCCGCTGGCGCAGATTTCCTCGGCTTTATTCGCTACCCCAAAAGTCCACGGTTCATCTCGGAGAACGATGCCAAAGAAATCGTGGATTGGATAGGCGGCTCCGAAACGGTGGGGGTTTATGTCAATACCGATCCCGAAACCATCAATCGGGAAGTAGCAAAAACAGGTTTTACCTATGTCCAACTTAGCGGCGACGAAACGCCAGAAGACTGCGGCCAAATCCAGCGACCCGTTATCAAGGGCTTTCGCGTATCAGATGACGATACAGCACAAAGCCTTGGAAGAAAAATGGAGTCCTATAGAGGGCAAGTGGCTTTTTTCTTGTTGGATACACACCGTGCAGGGGAGTTTGGTGGTACTGGTGCGGTATTTAATTGGGAAATTGCCCGCGAACTGGCAAAAAACTTCCCACTTTTCTTGGCGGGTGGGCTTTCCTACGAAAACGCACAAAACGCCGCAGAAACCGTCCGGCCCTTTGGCTTAGACCTTTCTTCCCGCCTCGAAGAAAAGCCCGGAATCAAGGATTTCGATAAGGTAGATGCATTTTTCAACCTGTGGGCTAGCATCCAAGATCAAGAACGCTGATCAGATTCTGAGAAAAGGCTCGTCATTACAGTCATAGCAATGTACGTATGAAAAGCAATTAGTAATCGAAGGATTGAGTCCTAAATGAATGATGCTACCTAAGCCACATTGGATCCCACCAAAAAGGCGGTTCAACCCAAATTAAAAACACAAGTACACCCACCATCATGGCCACAGGTCGCCAACGGGTGTCTTCTTTTTTGCGATAGAACCGGAACAAGAAGGCACTGGCCACCACCAGGAGCAAGGCTTCGGCGGGTGTCCGTACAAGCCGTAATACCAGATAATTGGCCACAATTTGCCCACAAAGCAACCAAATAAACGAACCTGCCATTGGAAAAACCCCAAAAGGCGACTTAATGAGCGCCCCTCCCTGCCATTTTTTCGGAAACAGATCGAAACACATATGGATGGCATATCCAGGAAAAAAGCCCAATCCAAAAAAACGCAATAACCGCGACCAGTCTTCGGCATTTAGTTTAGCATCTTCAAAATACGGATCAGCAATGCTATACCCCGAAACCAATAACCACCAAACGGTTATCGGCACAATCATGCCATGAGTCCAGAAAGAACGATGGTCCAATAAAGGCAACTTGTGGTCCCAGTCGGCCATGTGCAGGCCAATAGAAACACCCGTAGCAAGGGTCAGAAGATTGGGAATCCATTCCTGAGTCATATCATTTACATATGTTAAAGAAGTGTGTAATATAGCTTATTGCAAAAACAGATACAAATTTTTTCGGAGTGTCTGGCAAAAAATTCCGCACTTCAAGCCAATCATTAGGCGCTGTATCAAACGCCCTACGAAACCAATCGGATGTTTTGATACAAGAACGGCATACAATATCGTTCTTTATTAGAGTATCTTATGAAGTTTAACCACCTATCACCGATGCACATGCAGAAAACCCTTGTAGGACTGATTTTGGGGCTGATTTGTACCATGCCCGGCATGGGCCAGGGTTCCCCCAATTGCCCTGCCGAATCCCTTGTTCGCAGAGACGACTCGGCTTTATACCAGATTGTGGCGGGGCCGCACCACATCCGGTTGGTGGATGAAGGGGCATTGGCCATGCAACTACGCTTAGACATGATCGAACGAGCGCAGTGTTTTATTTTGCTGGAATACATTATTTATTATACCGATGAGGCTGGGCGAATGGTGGCACAAGCCTTAATTGCGAAAAAGCGAAAAGACCCCCATGTGCGCATCCGTTTGTTGTTAGATTCCCCGCCGCCAGTATGGGTTATGCTGGATGATTACCACGTCTCTGAGCTGATCAAAAATGGGATAGAAGTCCGGCATTATAATCCAGGCTGGAACCTCCGGAACATCACCCATCGGAATCATCGTAAATTGTTTATGACCGAGCAAGAAGCGATTACGGGCGGGCGCAATATCGGGAACCACTATTTTGATATGAGCGATGCGTTTAATTTTGACGACCGCGAACTATGGATCAGAGGCCCCGGCTTACGTGCGCTGGCCGAAGTTTTCGAGATGTATTGGCAGAGTAATCGGGTCAAAATACCCAGATGGCCACTTCCTCCTAATCCACATACGCTGAGTCGCGAACCATTGATTCCGGACTCAACCGACGAAACCGGGCTTTTCTGGCCCCCTACGGATGCTGGAATGACCGACAAGAGCCGTTTTCTGGCGTTGCAGGCAGTGTATGCCGAGAAGAAAAAGTATGCACATCACTTCATTACACCCAATGAGCGCGATCGGTATTTGCGTAGCCGTGTTCTCGAAATTGCTATCGCACAAAATGCACAAGAACCTGTTTTTGTTGTAGATACACTTTCCTTTATTTCTGACCATCCAGACTTTCATCATCCGAATGCCAATGTCACGGGCTTGGCGGCATATCCTTTTATGCGTACCGCACGCGATAGTGTTTGGCTGGAAAATGGGTACTTCATTCCGCAAAAAGCAGAAAAACGCATGATCCGAGAATGGATGAGGCGCGGGGTGAAAGTCCGGTTATTGACCAATAGCCGGGCTTCTACCAACGAGTTTGCCCCCAACACCTTTACCCAGTGGCGGGCCAAAGAGTTGGGTCGTGATGGAATGGGTGTATGGCTCTATTATGGTAATATCCCGACGAACCAATTGCCGGACTCCACATTTTCGCAACATGCCGTTTGGACCACCCATGCCAAAACCATTTTGGTAGATAACCGCGATACCTGGATTGGGACGATGAATTTCGACCCGCGTTCAATCCGTCGTTTAAATGCCGAAATGGCGATTATTGTCCATAATAATCCCATTTTTGCACAACATGTAAGCAGGCATCTCTACGAACGCTTGGCCCAATCCCGACCGATGAATATGAATGGTGCCGATGCCCGCGAGCGGCTTAGGTCTGCAAAACAATGGTTTAAAGTATTGTTTTTACATTTCGGGGTAGCCGTTGCCGAGAGCCAGTTTTGACCACTTCATGGGTTGGTTTTTGGTGCTGAAAGGTATCCAGAAAGCCTAAGAGATTGCTTGTGCCCCCTTGTTCAGACATGCGTTGGAGGAAGTGTTTCTCGCTCTTGGCTCGCACGCTCATGTCTTGGCAGAATAAGCATCTCATAACATTAACCTTGCCAACGACTACGGTCTAAGGATCGGTATTGGATGGCCTCAGCCACGTGTTCTGCCTGAATACGCGGGCTTGCAGAGAGATCGGCGAGGGTACGGGCCACTTTCAGCACCCGATCATAGCCTCGTGCGGAAAGTCCCAGTCGCTGAATGGCCATTTTAATAAGTTGCGTTCCTGTGGTGTCTAACTCGGCGTGTTTGCGGACAAGGCGAGCGCCCATTTGGGCATTGCAATAAACCCCCATCTCTCCCCGAAATCGTTCTTGTTGGATTGCACGCGCAGCTTCCACCCTTTCCCGAATGGCGGCGCTACTTTCGGAGACGGTGCGGCTATGCAACTCGTCGAACGGAACCGGAGACACTTCAATATGCAGGTCTATACGGTCCATCAGGGGGCCAGAAATCTTGGCGAGATAACGTTGTACTTGATGCGGCGAGCAAGTACACTCCCGTTTAGGGTTGTTCAGGTGGCCACACGGACAAGGATTCATACTGGCAATGAGCATAAACCGTGCGGGATAATCTACGGTATAGCGTGCCCGGCTGATTGTAATGTGTCCGTCTTCCAGTGGTTGCCGCAAGACCTCTAGCGCTTGTCGGTTAAATTCTGGAAGTTCGTCCAAAAACAGAAGACCATTGTGGGCCAGCGAAATCTCACCGGGCAAAGGATTGGAGCCCCCGCCACAAAGCCCAGCATCGGAGATGGTATGATGGGGTGCGCGGAAGGGTCGGGTGGCAATTAATCCGTGCTTGGCGCGGAGTTTCCCGCCTACAGAGTGAATTTTGGTGGTTTCCAGCGCTTCATCGGAGGTCAGGGGCGGTAAAATGGTTGGGATGCGTTGGGCAAGCATGGTTTTTCCTGCCCCCGGAGGGCCAACCATCAGCGCATTATGTCCTCCGGCAGCCGCTACTTCGAGGGCACGTTTTACATTTTCCTGTCCTCGAACGTCGGACATATCTACCGCATAGACTTGGGCTTCCTCGAAAAGTGCGCCCAAATCTCGTTCAAAAACCGGAATTTCCTCCCGTCCAGTGAGGTGTTGAAATGCCTGACGGATGTGTTGAACCGGAAAAACCCTGATCCCCTCTACCACAGACGCTTCTGCGGCATTTTCAGCCGGTAATAGCAGATTCGTCCGGCCTTCCTTACGGGCTTGAAGGGCAATAGGCAGAACGCCTTTTACAGGCCGGAGCGCACCATCCAGTGCCAATTCGCCCAAAATGCAACAGGTGTCTAATTGCGCTTGTGGAATTTGGGCATCGTGTGCTGCAAGCAGACCCAAAGCAATGGGGAGATCATAGGCCGCACCTTCTTTTCGGACGTCTGCTGGTGCTAAATTGATGGTAATAGCGCCATGCGGTGTTTCGAGTCCTGCATTTTTTAAAGCAGCCCAGATGCGGTCGCGGCTTTCACGGACGGCTCCGTCTGGTAGCCCGACAACCGTGTATCGAGGAAGTCCGTTGGCAATATTGGTCTCAATCTCAATGGGAAAGGCAGAGATGCCCTGTACGGCACTGCTCCAAACGTGGGAAAGCATGGGATTGGGGATTGGATGTCTGGTCAAATTTTCGGTTAGACACCGGATCAGGGCGTTTCATAACCTGAGCGCCAAGGCACGGTGTAAAAAGAAACCTTTGTTAAACGGCCTCAAACTCCTTATCCCTTTTGCATCTTTAGACAACGGCACCTAACAATCCTTTGTCGCCCATGCCCAACAAGTACTTCATCCGAGCCTCTTCTTGCATGTCACCTTTTGTCCCCTGAATAATAGGATTTGCACGGGCAATATGCGCCAGTAAGTGCCCATTGTTCACCCGTATGGAACCTCGACTCAAATGGGAGATGATTGACGTCTAAGCCATTTGGCCCATGGAGTACCAGTGCCCAAAGTGGAAACTCGGTTATGACCCGATGAAGGTCTTCTATATGGTTTTCTTCAAAACATGCAGGTAAGTACATTCAATCATATTTTTATGTCACTCCTAATAGGGCGCGGCAGGACAACATTCAAGGCAAAAAAGAAAACCAAAGATGACGCATTTGTTCCGACTGCCTTTTCTCTATCACCGCTCCACCAACTGAACATCGAGGCAAGCAAACCCACCGCCTTCAAAATGCTCCACACGTAGCTTGTGTTTACCCTTCAAAATGACTGGCACAACATCGGTGGTAGGCACATGGATGTCCCAGCGTTCCAGAATTAGCTTATCGTCCAGCCAAACCCGCACACCATCATCCGAGGTAATTTGCAAATTAAACGACCCTTTTGCATCGAAAGTGGTTTCTGCACGGGTTGCAAAGCGATCGGGTGGAATGGCCGCATCATTTTCGGGAGAACGCCACCAATTGTAGCCTAAGTCGCGGGTTTGGATGCTCCGAATGGGTTTTCTATCCAAAATTTGCCGGAAAGCTTCGGGATGTTTAAGCGGATGGGAAGCCTCATCGTAGGCAAAGAAATGTACGTCCCAACGCCACGCCGGCTCGATCCAGCGCGTTTCAAACAAATGGATTTGGTTGGCTGAAACAACTTCTCCAAAAGCCGTCTCGAACGCTGGCCCAGTATAAGCCAGTGTGATGGCTACTTCGTTACCAGATGCCCGCTCAGCCGTGATTTCAGCCGGAAAACGACCTGTTTGTGCCGATAAATTCTTGAGTCCTCTGATGGATTGTACCCGCCATTGTCCCGCTTTCCCCAAGACAGAGAACCGATACACATCCCCTGAAAGCGAGTCTAAGCGGATATGTGGATACCCAAAATTATACGGGCCATAGGCCGTCATCAGGATAAATTTTCTGCCTCTTGGATGATTGGCAGGGAGCATGGCATCCATACCGTCGGATAGGGGATTGGGCAAGCGCAGTCCTTTTAGACCCAAATCAGCGGAAAAATCCGCGATACTGATTTTATTTTCGGATTGCCAGTCTTCTAAACCTGTACCCCATTGGGCCACCTCGCTTAAGCCATTCCCATAAACCAGAATGTCTGCAGAAGTTGCGTTTTTCACAGAAACGAAGCGCTCGGATGCCGTTACCTTATTGTTGTAGAACCGCAAATGTTGTCCACGCTCCACCTCCAATACGGTTTTGTGTCCAGTAAAACGATTGCTTGTCATGTGGTAGTGGCGGTTTCTAGTGTCGCGTTTTTGGGCATAAATCCAATCTTCTGGCTCTTTTTCTCTTTGCCATAGCCGGATTGCGGTTTGATCTCTTTGAAAGGAATTGTTTAGAATATTATTGAATTGCCCGTGTTCAATCGCAATGGCAATGCGGTTATCCGCAAAATCATTTCCTTGGACGAGGCTTTCAAAACTGTATCCTCCCCAAATGCCGTGATCGCACTCGTGGATGCGATTTTGGAGGATGATGCTCCGGCTAAAGGTCACTTCTATGCCATTGGTGGGCGCATGAGAAAAGTCGTTCCGATATAGCAAGTTGTCGTTACATCCGCCTTGTCCGGTATCCATGGTGCTTTGTCCGGCCCAGAGGAAAAACCCATCGCCGGAGTGTGTGGCCGAGTTGTAGGCAAAAATATTTTCGTTGGATTGTTCATAAATGAGAATCCCTGCCGAGTCTTGGCCACGTTGATAAAACCCGTGACTATATCCCCGCACATTCCAGTCTAAGCGGTTGTGTAGGATGCGGTTCCGACTGCTACGATACATCCCAATCCCCAAACCAGAATTGAAGGAAAAGTTATTGTTATAGATTAAACCATCGTTCACCCGCATCAGCATCAGGCCATTAAAGCCATTTTGGGCCTCCACCCGTCGGATGGTGGGTTTTTGGCAGTCTTTTAGGTAAAGCGCCATGCCATAGTTCAGCCATTCATCCTTTTCGTTTTGGTGAAAAGACAACCAATCATCTATGTTTTCGCGGGTACGCTGGCTTTTGAGTTTGGGCCGATAATTATAGCTCAGGCTCAGGTCTTCCAGTACCAGCCCTTCCACATTCTCTGCCATGAGGGCCACTTTATAGCCACGGATGGCGAGGTTTTTTAGGTGGATATTTTTGCCATTCTTAATCAGAATCCCCAATCCTCCAAATGAATCCGGACGGTTTACGTTGGGGCTTCCCCTCAGTATGGCCCCGCCAAAGTCTATGGTGAGGTTCTCTCCGGTAATGGTGAGTACGGGCGAGTCGAGGTTTTTTGCCCCGGAAAAATCATAAACCCCACCGGAAAAAGAAACGGAGCGGCTAATGACCTGACCTTGTTGTAAGGTATTTTGTCCAAAGGTCGCAAAGGGAAGGCATAACCAAAGTAGAAAAACAAAGCGTTTCATATGGATAACAATGGATTAATAGGGCCTTAATATTTATGTGTGAATATTTTAATTTGTCCAGTTTTGCGACCGTCCGATGGCCTTGGCCCAACCTACACGGCTCTCAGCCACTTTTTGTGGCGACGCAATGGGAATAAACCGTCTATCGGTGGCCCATAGTTCGGCAATTTCGTCGGTATTGCGCCAGAATCGAACCGTAAGACCCGCCAAGAAAGCAGCTCCGAGGGCCGTGGTCTCGGTGACAATGGGACGAATGACGGGCTTTTGGAGTAAGTCTGCCTGAATCTGCAAAAGCAAGTTATTGGCGGTCGCACCGCCATCCACACGCAATTCTTCGAGTGCAAATCCGGCATCGGCTTGCATGGCCTCCAGTAGGTCGCAGGTTTGGTGTGCCATGCTTTCGAGTGCCGCCCGTGCCAAATGAGCGGCTTTGGTTCCGCGTGTAAGTCCGGTAATGGTTCCGCGTGCATAGGGGTCCCAATAGGGCGCACCCAAGCCCGCAAAGGCCGGAACCAGGTACACGCCCTCGGTATCGGACACTTCGGCGGCCAATTGTTCCACCTCGCCCGAAGTTTGGATGATACCGAGTCCGTCACGAAGCCATTGTACAACGGCTCCGGCAATAAATACGCTCCCTTCGAGGGCATAAGTCCGGCAGCCATTCATTTCCCAAGCTACTGTTGTAATTAGGTTGTTTTCGGAAACAACAGGGGTTTCTCCTGTATTCATTAACATAAAACAGCCCGTTCCATAGGTATTTTTAGCCATGCCTTTTCGGTGGCAGGCTTGTCCGAAGAGGGCGGCTTGCTGGTCTCCGGCAATTCCCGCAATGGGTGTGAAGCCACCCAAAAGACCCGTATGCCCAAAAACCTCGCCATTGGTGCGAATTTCAGGCAAGAGGGCGTGCGGAATTTTCAATAGATCCAGTAATTCATCGTCCCATTGACCCGTATGTAAATTATAGAGCAACGTTCGGCTCGCATTGGTGGCATCGGTCGCATGAACTTTCCCATCTGTAAGGTTCCAAAGCAACCATGTATCCACTGTTCCGAAGGCTAATTCGCCCGCCTCGGCGCGTGGTCTTATGTCTGGCCACGTATCCAACATCCAGCGGAGCTTGGTTCCGGAGAAATAGGGATCCAGCAACAAGCCCGTTTTTTCTCGAAAGAGCGACAAGAGGCCGTAGTCCCGTAATTCATCGCAGATGAATGCTGTACGACGGTCTTGCCAAACAATGGCAGGACCGAGGGGTTTTCCGGTTTTGCGGTCCCATAGCAAAGTGGTTTCCCGTTGGTTGGTAATGCCTATGGCCGCAATTTCTTCGGGGGCAATACCGGAGGTAACGGCCTCCATCACCCGTTTTTGCGATTCCCAAATATCCATCGGATTGTGTTCCACCCAGCCCGGCTGCGGGAAAAACTGTTTAAATTCGCGTTGGGCTACGCCGTGAATTTGGCCGCTGCGGTCAAAAAGAATGGCACGGCTACTGGTGGTTCCTTGGTCTAAGGCGAGGATAAATCGCGACATGGGGTTTCTAATAGGTTATTGTTGAGGGAAAGATACGTCTGCATTGGACGAAGCGATTCAGTTTTCCACCCATGCCCATAAAAAAAGGGATGTCCACACAACGGTCGGACATCCCCCATAAAGTGGGCTGGCTGGGAGGCCAAACCCACAGGTTTCACGAATTGCACCACCACTTTATGAAACCTGAATCGGATAATACCGAGAGGGTTGAATGGGATGTGGTTGAATTCGACGAACAGGTCTTTGAAGCAGGCAATACAGCGATTTCGACCGATGGAACAAGGTTTTTTATCGAAAAAAGGTGGGGGGCTTCTGGGTGCGTATCGTCGCAGGCCAACAAAATCGGATGCTGGATCTGGCCTAAAAATGCCGTACCGACTTTGGATAGTGGAAAATTGTAGAGCACCATTTTCTGGATGGCTTTGGGCTGGTTTCGGGCCACCTCCAGCGCCAAAACACTGGTTTCGGAGTCTGCAACCACATAAGCATCTGCCAACTGGAGTTGTCGGAGGGTGTTTTCTATCTTTCCAACCGTTAGCGCTTGCGGGTCGAAGACCAACACCCGAAATTGTTGCTCCAGCGTTAATACAAGCCCCGCCCAATCCGTGGACGGCGTATCTAAGTTGGGGAGAAGCAATAGTACAGGATTGGAAACAGCACCGCGTTCACACATTCGGACGGTTCCGCCAGTTGTTTCGTAATCCGTATAATCAAAGAATACGGGTGTGGATTGGCACAATTCCACCAAAACGCCCTGTGTTTGTTTGGGATGTAGAAAAAAAATGCGCTTTCCGTCTGCTCCTGCTTTGGGCGCTTCGGCAAGCGGCTTGAAGCCAGCATCCACCAACCGACGCATGGCTTCGTCGGCATCGTCCACCTCAAATGCCAAATGATGTAAGCCCTGCCCTTTCGAAGCAAGGTACTTGGCAACAGGAGAAGACTCGTGTAGGGCTTCCAATAATTCAAGTTTAACGTTTCCGGCAGCCAGAAAATGGGTACGGACCCCTTCGCGTTCTACGGTTTCGGTTTTGTAGCGGACAATCCCCAAAATCGTGTTATAGAGGGCTTCAACGGTTTTTACGTCTTGCACCGCTATCCCAATATGCTCGAGTTTCATGTGTTACAGGATAAGTGGATAAACGCACCAATGGATTAGTTCTCAGACCAATTTCTGGTCTCCAATGGGCGTACTAAATGTAGGTCTGGCTGGGCTATTTTATAAACCCGCAAATACATAGTGGTTTTTGTACTGAAAATCCCGTCAATTTTGTGGACGCGGTTCATGATTTCGATGAGGTGCTGGTTGTTGCGGCACATCACATTAACCTCCAACTCATAATCTCCCGATATCATGGCAAGGAACGAGACTTCGGTAATGGCAGCAATTTCGGCAGCCACTTCGTCTATTCGCGAGGCGGGACGAACGGCAATTTGCACATGTGCATACACATTTAAGCCGATATGTTCTGGGTTTACACGTCCAAATACCGTGAGGGTTTTTTCCTCTGCTAGACGATGATAGCGGTTACGAATAGTCCCTACCGAGGCATTAAGCTCTTTTGCCAAATCAGTGAAAGACATTCGTCCATCTTTTTGAAGGGCGCGAAGGATGGCAAAGTCCAGTTCGTCTAATTGTATCACTGCCATTGGGATTGTGGGATTAGGTGGCGGAGGATTGTTGCGTAAGTCAAGGATAGTAATTTTTATTAGAGTTCGCAATGGGTGTGCCAACCATAAAACGATTTGTGGTTTAGGCGGCAAATACCCGTTTTCCGCCCACCCACGTCTCTTTAATCTTAACTTCCGGAAGTCGTTCCGGATCAACTGCAAGCGGCGAGGTCTCTAAAATTACAAAATCTGCGAATTTGCCCGGCGTAAGCGATCCGATCTGGTCTTCCATACTGTTGGCAATCGCTCCACCCATCGTGCATGCGTACAAACCTTCCATCACCGAGACCGATTCTTCGGGTGTGATGACGCCACCCGTGAGGTCGCGCCGGAAGTAGGCCGCATGTAGGTTTTCCAATGGATGAATTCGCTTTACGACAGGTGCATCCGAAGAAAATGCCACCGTTATGCCAGCCTCCAGCATAGATCGTATGGGGTAGCACTGTGCCAAAAAGGCATCATCTAAATATTGTCGGAAGTTTCCACCCAATTCCCGCAAAAACATCGGCTGTGGTGCTACCGCAATGCCAGCAGCCGACACCCGTTTCAGATGATCCGAATTCGGCAACCCCAAATGTTCTATACGGTGTCGGGCAGGCGAGGGCGTCTCCCGATATAAGCGCTCGTAGGTGGACAAAATACCTTCTATCGCAACATCGCCAATGGCATGTGTGGCAATTTTCCACCCTTTCTCGTGGGGTTCATGCGCCAATTCATAAAAAAAGTCTGGTGGTAAACGCAAAACGCCGAACTCGTTTGCAGTCCCACGATACGGACGGCTTACCGCCGAGGTCTTTCCACTAAGGCCGCCATCGGCAAAGAACTTGACTGTATTGATGGTCAAAAAATCGGAGGAAGAGCGTTCGGGCAGGGGCAATGCGGTCTTCCCACCATCTGGCAACCGAATAGGCATCACATTAAAACGCATTCTAAGGCGTTTTTCTGCCTCCATCTTTCGGTAAACCGTCAAGAGATCCGGCATTACCCCAGGATCTGTGGCGGTAGTGAAGCCATGTGCGAGGAGTGTTTCGGTTGCCGCCGAGATCATGGTAACGTAGTCGGCTTCGGTAAAGGCTGGAGCCGCACCAAACCCCAAACCTTGCGCCGTTTCTGTAAGGATCCCATTGGGGTAGCCATCTGGCCCCAAATGAATTTCACCACCAATGGGTGGAGACGTCTCTGCGGTGATGTCGGCATATGCAAGCGCTAAACTGTTCAAAACCAAGATATGGGCACACGTTCGTTGAACCAAAACGGGGCGATCTGGTACAACGGCATCCAAATCTTCGCGCGTAGGCATTCTACGCTCTAACATGGCTGCTTCATTAAACCCACGGGCCTGAATCCAGGCCGCCTCTGGACGCTCCGCTGCAAATGCCCGGAGTTGCTCTTGTAGATCGAGGATACTGGTGGTGCCACGCAAATCGAGTGTATGGGTTTGGAGATTTCCCACTTTCCAGACATGGATGTGCGCCTCCACAAATCCGGGAAGAAGGCATTGACCATTCAAGGAGTAGTGTTCGGCATCAGGTGCAAGGTAGGTCAACTCTTTAAACGTACCAACCGCTCGTATGCGGTCATTCTCTACCCAAACCGCTTCTGCTTCGGGCATCTTCGGATCCATGGTCAGAATGGGGCCATTAACAAAAAGAATAGATGACATAGATTGAGGATGATTAGCAAATAATTCGTTTATTTTTATCGTACTTCATGGAACGGAATGCGGATTCACTTTTTGAAAAGTAGTAATTTTACCAACCTGAATTCGTTTTATTTATCTTAATTCGGATGGCAATCTCCAGTCCTTTCAGAAATTAAACCTTTTTTACTTTGCTAACCAATAAAACCATTGCTTTTTTGGGTGCAGGGAACATTGCCCGTGCCCTGATCGGTGGCCTCATCAGAGGCGGGAACGTCCGGCCAGATCAAATCTGGGCTACCCGAAGGAACCCCTATGCCCTTGAAGAATTAGCGCGTATGTTCCCCGGTCTTCATACCACTACGGCCAATGCCGAGGCCGCAAGCGTGGCCGATATTGTGGTACTTTCGGTGAAACCACAAAGTATTGCTGAAGTACTGGAAGACATTCGTCAGGTTATGACGCCACAAACACAAATTGTTTCGATTCTTGCAGGGATTACCACCAATTCTATCTGCGAAATATTGGCCCAGACCTTACCCGTCGTGCGGGCAATGCCCAATACGCCTGCGTTGGTGGATGCGGCTGCCACCGCTATTGCCGCTGGAACCTATGCCCAAAAGGAACATTGGGACGTAGCCTCAGAGATTTTTAAAGCAGTAGGACTGGTGGAGAAAGTGCCGGAATACCTGATGGATGCCGTTACCGGGTTGTCGGGAAGTGGTCCTGCGTATATTTATATGGTCATCGAAGCACTAACGGATGGAGGGGTAAACCAAGGGATTCCCCGGAGCGTGGCTTCAAAATTGGCCGTACAAACCGTTTATGGCGCAGCAAAGATGATGATAGAAACAGAAAAACATCCGGCGATTCTACGCGACGAAGTGACCACACCTGGTGGAACGACCATGGCTGCTATCGCGGACTTGGAGCGGAACGGCTTGCGAACCATGTTCATCAATGCCGTCGGTGCTGCCACCGAACGCGCCCACGCCTTAAGCAAGAAAAAATAATCTCCCTAAAAACGTGCTCATCATTCCCACCATAGTCCTACAAAACGGGATGTGTCTGTTCCGTACCGAATACCAGGTAGGGGCCAACCGCACGTTCTTTGACGATCCGGTCAAAATGGCCAAATTATGGCGGTTACAAAATGCCCGTACATTGCTGGTTTTTGATTATGACGCCGCCTATAGTGACAAAAATAATTTTGCCTTTATCGAGACCATCTGCCGAGAATTAGACATTCCGGTAATGGCTTCAGGTGGTGTACGCACCCCCGACGAGGTTGAAGCCTTGCTCTCGCTTCAGGTTCACAAAGTCATTGTGACGGCCCGTTCGCCCGAACAAATGCAAACCCTGTTCCGCTACTTTCCCTCCCACCGGATCGGCGTACACGTAAATGTTACCGAAAACCAGGTTGTCTGTGGTTCCGAGTCCTACGATGCTGTATCCTACCTAAAAGCATTGGAGCAAGCCCGATGTTATCGTGTGGTTTGTACGGTGCGCAATGCACAGCAACAGGCGGTTTTTGCCCCATCGGTCTTCCAAGCACTTGCTTCGGAGGTCCGGAGAATGAAATTAGTCATATCGGGAGGTATTTCGGATTATGCCAAACTGACCATCGCACGCTCCTTAGACAAGCGGATAGATGCTGTCATGATCAACCGTGCCCTATATGAGAACCGCTTTCCATGTCAGGCGTTTTGGTGCTGGCACGCCAAAGAATCTTTAGACCTTGATTGCTTCTCTACGGCCAAATTACGTGGGTAAAGGTGCTGCTGTACGCCACCAAATATAGGTTCTATCCAAAACAAACGGCCTCCCTTAACAAGTAGAGGCCGTTTTCGCATGATAACAAACGCTTATCTCCAACTTTTGAAATTCACATCAACTGGTTCGGGATTGTCCACCCAGTCGGCCACAAACACATTCGTGTCGCGGGTTGGTGTACGGCCAACATTACGATTGGAGGCAAAAACAATTTTTTTTCCGCTAAACGAAAACATCGGAAAAGCCTCAAATGTGCCCGATTTGGTTACCTGTTGCAAACCCGTACCATCTACATTTACCATAAAGATCGCAAATTCGCGTCCGGCCTCGCGTCCGGGGCGGTTCATACTGTGGTGGTTGGAGGCAAACAGTACGCGCTTACCATCCGGCGTAAAGAAGGGTGCCCAATTGGCCCCGGGCAACTGGGTGACACGTCGCACATTCTTGCCCTCAATATCAGCCACATAAAGGTCTAAAGCTTTCGGTTCCACTTGGTTTTGTTTAAGAAGCGCTTTATACGTTTCCGCTTCTTCTCCAACTTTAGGCCGACTGGCACGCCATACGATATGTTTGGAGTCACGAGAAAAAAAGGCGCCGCCGTCGTAACCAAGTTCGGTAGTAAGTTGCTTATGCTCGCCGGTTTGTAGGTTATAGCGCCACAATTCAAGATCGCCACTACGGGTAGAGGTATAAATAATCCACTTACCATCTGGCGAAACGGTTGCTTCGGCATCGTAACCGGAACCGCCAATCAGCACTTTGGGATTTTTGCCCTCTTTATCGGTTACATAAATATCATAGGAATCATAGATACTCCATACATATCGCCCTTGCGAAAACATTGCTGGAGGTGGGCATTCTTTGGCTGCGCCATGAGTAGAACCAAAGACCATCCGGCCATCCGGCAAGAAATAAGAACATGTGGTACGGCCTTTTCCTGTAGAGATCTCTTCATAGGCTTTTCCATTCGGCAGTTTTGAGCCATCGGCATTCATCCGATAAATCTGATCACAACCTTGCCCGTTAATCAGCCCCCAATCACTCTGAAAAATCAACTGTTTATCATCGAAGCTCCAATAGGCTTCTGCATTGTTGCCACCAAAAGTGAGCTGTTTGATGTTCCGGAGGTGTACCTCGCCCGTAAAGCGGAGGGAGTCTGTCGCAGGATTGTATCCCCCAGAAGTCACCTTATTTGGCCGTTCTTTCGGCGCAGAGCAAGCCGCAATACTTAGAAAAATCACAAACAAAACGTAAAATCGCATGGTTGATTATAATGTAATGGTGAAACAAAATAAGCCACTACGATACGAAGTTTAGCGAAATAGTATGATGAATGGCACAATAATTTTTTTCTGCCTAATTATATACTTAAAAGATTAAAATATATAATAACACAATAATATACAAGATGGCGACAAATTATTACACAAACCAATGCCCTCTTTCATTTAAATAATGCTATATGACAAATGATCCAACCGTCCTTAATGTTACCGCAACTCAGTTCGAGGAAGCGGTCATTCGGACCAGCTTTGAAAAACCCGTATTAGTAGATTTCTGGGCACCGTGGTGTGGCCCATGCCGAATGATTGGCCCGATATTGGAAAAATTAGCCGCCGAACAATCGGAGGTGTGGTCTTTGGTGAAACTGAATACCGACGAAAATCCGGACATCTCGGCGCGTTATCAGATTCGCGGAATTCCGGCGGTAAAGTTATTTGCTGGTGGAAATGTGGTGGCTGAATTCACGGGTGCGTTACCGGAGCATGCACTCCGGAAGTGGCTTTCCGAAAACATTCCGTCTCAGGAAAAAAAACTATTTGAAGAAGCCAAGCGCCACCTTGCCGAGGGAGAAACGGGCGCAGGGGTAGCCCTTTTAGAGGAACTCCTCGCCGAAAAGCCGCAACAATTGGAATATGCCCTATCGCTGGCCGAGGTTTTGCTCTTTAGCAATCCCGATCGCGCTTCAGAATTATTGGTCCCACACCAAAACGCCAAACTCTCGTCGGAGTGGTCGCGTATTTCCGGCCTGACCAGTTTGCTTACTTGGCTCACCACCCCGCCAGATACCCTTCCGGAAGGGCCAGGGAAGTCTATATTAGAAGCGGTTTTGGTGGCCATGCGGCAACAAGATTTTGCAACGGTCGCAGCGGGCCTTATTGAGTTACTCCAAAAAGATCGGACGTATTTCAACGATGCGGCCAAAACGCTGGGTGTTGCTTTTTTCTCGTATCTTGGTTTTGCACATCCGGTTGCCAAGCAATACCGACGTTCGTTTGATATGTGGCTCTATGCATAACCGCTTAACCACCCATTATTTCCCAGCCGTACCGCAAGAGAGGTAACATGGCACGGGCGGCGCCGGTGACTTCATGCACAAAGTGAGAGGTCTGCGCCACTTCGTTGGGAAGTTTTTTCATGCAGAAGAAGGACTTCCACTTCAGAAAATCGGCAGCAGGACTCTCACTTTCCTGTTCATACCCTTTGGGCAAACGCTTCAAGGCGCCGTCTGTCATAAGCGGCATCTTGGCACCTTCTAAGGCTTGCGCCATGTGTACAAATCCATGAGGATCATCCGAAATACGCTCCCGAAATTTCTTCAGGAGATCCGGTTCAGGATGCCAATAACCACCGCCAATGAACATTTCGCCCGGCTGGATGTGGATGTATAAATCTCCGATGCCTTTTGTGCCGCCATCCCGCGATAAAACCGCGCCCAGGTGGTTTTTATAAGGCGATTTGTCGGAAGAAAAACGGGTATCACGATAAATTCGGAAGAGTCCTTTTTTAGGATCGCCTAATAATGGGATCCCCTCCATTTGGCATTGCTGCCCGGCATCGTTCAACAAAGAACGCATTGGCGCCAACAATTCGGCCTCATATATTGGCTTATGGATCGCAAACCATTCGCGGTTGTTGTTCTCCGAGAGGTCGTGCAAAAATTGAAAGGCAACGGGGCTAAATCCTGTAAAAGGTGGTATATCGAGAGTCATTTCGGATTGAATAGGGTTGCAGAAACAGCATATGGCTTAAAGTACAACCTTTTCCGACCCGCAAACAAGCACTACAGCAGGCACAATTCTTGCATTCTACGGAACGAAGCCCTATTCATGGCGTTCAGTAACCGCGCCAAGCCGTCTAAAACCCCAACCCTGTGATCGAAACACCTGCAAGTTCACGCCGCTTTTTAGAGCCAGCGACCATCTCGCAACTCAAAAACATGGAGCTTCGTGCCCGCATGATTGTCGAGGGCTTTATCACGGGCTTGCACAAAAGCCCCTATCATGGCTTCTCGGTGGAGTTTGCCGAGCACCGCCCATATAACCCCGGCGACGAATTACGCCACATAGACTGGAAAGTTTTCGCCAAAACGGGTCGCTATCACGTCAAACAATACGAGGAAGAAACCAACCTGCGGCAATATGTCGTCTTAGATACCTCTTCCTCGATGCAATACAAACACCAGAATGGCGTTACGAAACTGGAATATGCCTCGTATCTGGCTGCGGCTTTTCACTATTTGATGACCCTGCAACGAGATGCGACGGGTTTGATTGGGTTTGATGAAAGGGTCCATACCTATATTCCTCCAAAGGCGACCAGTCAACATGTGCGCGGGTTGTTGTCGCAATTAGAACAATTTGTACAAAAACCCGATGCCCGAAAAACCGGGGCAGCAGCGGCGCTTCACGAGGTGGCTGAACGCATTACAAGACGTGCTTTGGTTGTGGTGATGACCGATTTGTTTGAGAATGTGGGTGAACACGAAGAACTACTTCGTGCCCTAAAACACCTACGCCACCGTAAACACGAGGTTTTGGTGTTCCATATCTTGGAATCCGGAACCGAGCGGCACTTCCGCTTCCCCGACTTGCCGATGGTCTTCCGCGATATGGAAACGGGCGAAACCCTTACCCTGCAGCCAGCCCAAATCCGAGACGCCTATACCGAGGCCGTATCGGCCTTTTCGGAATCATTCCGCCGACGTTGCAGAGAATTTAATATAGATTTTGTGGAATTGGATACGGCCACCGCCTACGACAAAGCCATGCTGCACTATCTGAACAAACGCCGAATGCTCATGTAAACGGCATCTGTCCCCCTTCGCGGATATCATATAGGAAACCCTAATTGTGGCATCCGTTTTTTATACCGCAAAACAAGGTTCATGCCCAATAAAATTCAAAAAGCAATCGAAATGATTTCTATCCGGTTTTTTAGTTTTTAACGATGTGAAGAATGGCCTATATTGATCTGCTAACCGTAAATCGAAAAACCGTTATGAACGCTTCGTTTGGATTGTTGCCTCGAATTTTGCTCTTGGGTTACTTCGCCTTCTCGGCTTGTACCCAACCCACCGAGACACCAGAAAATACCAAACCCATACTCAGTAGCGCCCAAGCCACTTCTTTGCCGCCGCTTCAGCCCATAGAACTACTGCGGAACATGCAAGCATACCAGCACAAAGAACTATTGCCTATCAAAAATTTTTCTTATGCTACAGATGAAGACCTAAGTGTCTATGTACGCAAAGAAAAACAAGGAGCAGATTCAGTCTTGCACGCCCTTACCACCAACCGTGTCACACCCGGACGCCAACGGTTAACCTGGCGAGGCAATCAATTTGAAATCTGGAATCGTGGGGGGTTTGCCAACCTAAAAAAACCCGAAAAGATTGCAGGATTTTTTACCGCACAAGGAACTGGGTTTGTGGATGGAGTCTTGTGTTATAAACTGAGTGTGGACAGAAAGCAGTTATTCACCACCGAGGAAGGTCGTTCGTTGTTCTATGATACCCAAACCACTGGAAACGGTCCATTGATTATGTTTGTGGACCCAAACAACTGGTTAATTCGTCGCTTTGAAGGACAATCCGAAGCCAAAGGAAAACCCATAACGGTCATGGTAACATGGAAAGAACCTGTTCGCTTTGGGGGGGTGCATTTTTGGCAACGACGCGAAACCGTGATCACCGGAGAAGGGGTTCTCCTCTCTACTGAAGACCGCAAACAGGTAGAGCAGATGCTTGCCGAAATGCGCCAACAACTCCGGCAAGTAGAGTCGGGAGAAATCCAACTCTCTGAACAAGACAAAACACAAGCAATAGAAGCCTTACAGACCGATATTGTTCGCACAGAAGACCAAATGCGTGCCCTGCAACAAGGCAAAATGACAGAACAGGTTTATCTGAAAAACATTCAAGTAAATAAAGGAGTGCCAGAAGCATTGTTTAATCCTAACGCGCCTGTTCCTCCACCAAAACCGCCGAATATGCAAGGCTTATCTAACTGATTTTTATCATCCTACAATAAATGTTAATCATGAAGTTATCTTTTTTTGCCATACTAAGTATGCTGCTGTTGTGGACAGGCTGTAATCCCAGTTCCTCTGGAAACGGTGGGACGAACGTAAAAGAAGTAAGCGTAACGGATGTCCTGAAACAGGTACGGGGGCGCTGTGCCGAGGACTTGGGCAAGTTTAATCACTACGCCTTGGTGCTGGAGGACGATGCCACTATCTATAACCAAAAAGTCTTGGTGGCTGGAAGTGCCAAAGCCCGTGTAGAAACCCGCGTTGCACGGAAACAAGATGGAAAAGAAACCCCTGTGGGTGACCAGAATATCTATGAAATGTGGGATCGGGCCGCATGTGCTGCTTTGGCTGATAGCGCACTAACACGTATTGCAAAAAATACCACGCTCGACAAGCCAGAAAAGGTGGATGGTGCAGACACCTATGTACTCGCCATGACGCAGTCCAGCGTCGGAACAATGGGCAGTATGGCTTTTGCTGGGATGCCCAAAACGGCTAAAATTGAGATGGTGCGGGTATTTGTGGACCAAAAACACGGCTTCATCCGGCAGATTCGTTCCAATATCACCGAGAAAATTAAAAATAAAGATAAGACCGCTACGGTCACTTCCATCTGGAGAGATTACCGCGATATCAAAGGCTTGATGATTCCGTTTGAAACCGTTTTATTAATGGAAGGCGAAGGTATTGGACTTTCTGACGCTGATAAAGCCCAGATTACCAAAGAATTAGAAGCCAATAAGCAAATGATCGCTCAATTGCCCACCAAAGAGCAACAAGAACAAGCCAAAAAAATGATCGAACGGAATGAGAAACAACTGGCAAAAACTTCGGCAAACCGTGTAGAGCAGGGCCTCAAGTTGTTGGATGCCAAGGTAAACGAACCTTTGCCACCCGGCCTGTTCTAAAACAAACAATTAAATACAAGATAGGGCTGCTTCCATAGAGACGAGGCAGCCCTTTTTTAATGTCATGCGACCAGATCGCCGAGCACCTCGTCTAAATTTCCATGTGCCATTTTCAAACCTTCTTCCATGCCCATATTCAGTACTTCTTGTAATGCTTCCGGATTAGGATATTGCACAAAGGTTTTTACCAAGGTTCCTTCCACTACATCGGTAAAGACATTTTCCCAAGTGGCTACCGGAAGTAGCCCATTGATGTTGCCCTCTTCGTCTGCAAAAGCATCTTCGCCTCTAAAGAAGACTTCTTTCAAAATCTCGGAATAGCGCTGAACAGCGCCATGCCGCTCACCATTTGGCCCCACCATTGCATAGATCCAGCGGCCTCCTTCCCTAAAGTCCATATGCTTTGTTTCACACCTCCAAGGCTTCGGGGCCCACCATTGATCCAATAAATCGGCTTCCGTCCAAGCACGCCAGACCAATGTACGGTTTGCAGCAAATATGCGACTAATTTCCAAGGAACCCTTTTGTATATCTATCATAAAAAGGGTTCCTGTAGCAGATTGATTCATTTTTTCTCTTCTGTTAAAGTTTGTAATACGTTGTCTAACTGTATAAAGCGCGATTCCCAAAGTTGCTGGAAAGGTGCAAGCCAATCGGCCACTTCTTTCATCCTAATGGGATTTAAGTGATAATACACTTCTCGCCCATTCGGCTTTGCATATACCAATTCCGCCTCAGAAAGAAGGTGTATATGTTTAGACACCGCCTGACGACTCATCTCAAAATGGGTCGCCAATGTATTGGGCGTCATTGCTTGGCAGGCAACCAAACCCAAAATAGCACGTCTTGTTGGATCAGCGATCGCCTGAAAAACGTCTCTTTGCATCACGGATATATTTTATGCAACCATACAATTGCTAATATACATGCAATTATTGGGTTGCACAACAGGATCATTGCAAATAGGTGCCATAAAATATACCGAGCACCCCGCTTTGATAAATGGATGTAGGTTGTGACGCTGGTAGCAAGAGAGCCGTATATTTATCCGTCCTTTCATCCGATAACTGGATTTAAACCCTTTTTCCAAACAGTTAATTCATGAAAACCGCTTTCTTATTTCCCGGCCAAGGTTCCCAGTTTGTGGGGATGGGCCGCGACCTATACGAACACAATACGGCTGCACGTGCCATTTTTGAAGAAGCAAACACCGTATTAGGCTTCTCTCTTACCGACCTCATGTTTGGCAAAGGGGGCAATTCTGATGCAGAAGCAGATGAACTGCGCAAAACCCAAAACACACAGCCAGCGCTCTATGTACATGCTATGGCGGCGCTGGCTGCAATGAAGGAGGTTGCGGTTTTTGAGGCTGCCGCCGGACATAGTTTGGGCGAATACTCGGCATTGGCAGCGGTGGGAGCTTGCACCTTTGCAGATGGATTACGGGCTGTACGCCTTCGCGGTGAACTGATGGCGCAGGCAGGAACAAAAAGACCGGGCACCATGGCAGCCATTCTTGGCATGGCCAACCACACCATAGAAGCCCTATGTTCGGAAGTAACCGACTTGGGCGCGGGCGTGGTACAACCAGCAAACTTCAATTCACCAGGGCAAATCGTGATTTCCGGAGATGTATCGGCAGTAGTGCAAGCAATGGCGCTTGCCACCGAAAAAGGAGCAACCAAAGTGGTCCCTCTCTCGGTATCTGGTGCCTTTCACTCCCCTTTGATGGCCTTTGCAGTTCCTGGGCTTGGTATAGGACTTCAAAAAATGGATATACGATCACCACAAGTACCCGTCTATCTGAATGTAACGGCAAAACCAGAAACGCAACCTGTGGTCATCCGAGAGATGCTCCTGGCCCAACTGACAGCGCCTGTCCGGTGGGCGCAGACTTTAGAGCAAATGAAGACCGATGGCTTTGAACGATTTGTGGAAGTTGGCGCAGGCAATGTGTTATCCGGCTTGGTGAAACGTACATTAGGTCGTAACACTCCCACCGTACAAGTGGGTACACTGGACCAACTGGCCAAATTCCTTGGCTAACGCCGCCTTAAAAAGCCAGGACAGCACGCACACCCACGCCATTGGGAGCAACCGAAAAGGATTGTAAGCGGGAATGGTACTTCTGTAGGGAGCGCGGAATGGTCACCATATTGTATAATGTTCCGCCAAAAACAAGTGCCATTCCCACCGATTTATGGCGCAGCTCTTGTCCTGCCGAAAGAGGATTCGTCTCGCGTCGTGCGTCCGGACGCGCTATCAGGACCAAGCCACCCACACGGAGGACACTTCCTAGTATTCCGCGTTTCCAATCACCCGCATATAGATTTCCAACGGCCGGCCCAAACGCCAAACCACCAGCCAAAAGCATCGCACCCGGCATGGAGCCAGCACCTTGGTCTAATTTTAATATCCCTGCACCACCTGCCAAAGAGATCGCCGTCGAAGAAGCCATCCAGCCATAAGCATCAAGGGTAGATTTTGCTTTACGAAGGGTTCTATCGGTAAACGCAGATTGTTCAATGACTTCCCCCGTAAGTTCTACGGGCGCCATAGATGCAACATCGGAGCGCCTAAGCTCCCAAACTTTCCCGGAGTGGCTGCGGATGGTAAGGAAATGAGAGGTTTCCTCAAGGACAGTTCCAAGCAAGAAACCACCTTTGGTAAAGGTAATTCGGTAAAGAGGACGATCTGCTTGGGCAAACAAGAAAACAGGAACAAAGACAAACAACAAAGGGGCCGTTTTGAAAAAACGAACGAACATGGCGGTGTAAATTTAGTGAGGATTGAGGAACTTATGAGCGTAATGAAATAAGGCGCTTGCCTTCGTCCAAATGGGTTAATTGCAGACAAACCGCATCGGCAGGCAACCATTTTACAACACGCTCCGGCCATTCGATGATGCAAACCCCCTTTCCGTAAAAATATTCCTCAAAACCCAACTCCAGAAAAGCTGTAGGGTGCTCTATGCGATACGCATCAAAATGGTAAACAGGAAAATTATTGCCCTGATATTCATTCACCACCGTAAACGTGGGACTGTTTACCATGTCATGCGGAATCCCCCATCCCATACAAAGACCTTTGACCAAATGTGTTTTTCCTGCCCCCATTTCCCCATACAAAGCCAATACACTACCCGGCAACAACAAGGGTGCAAGCAACCTCCCGATATCAAGGGTTTCGGTAACAGACAAAGAGGTATAAGGGAGTAGGGACGTAAATTTAGCAGGCATCTTCATGTTTGGGGTCAACCATCTTAATACAAGGCGCTTGGGCTATTATAACATACAAAAAAAGCCCCTTGCGGGGCCGATACCTAACGTTTGAACTTTTTATAAACCGAAGTCATCCGGTCTCGCGAGATTAGTTGCATATAATCCGCAAGCTCACGCTTTTGCTTCTCCGAAAGCCGATCATCGCCCAAGATTTGATACAAGACCTTGGTTTTGTCCTTGCTGCTGGAGAGTTTTGCCTTATAAGAGGTTACCAATAACATAGTTGTGGTGGTGATGTATGATGTAAGAATACAGACCCGATCGGTATTACTCCCATTACAGATTGGGCCTACGTAAGATGCAGGGACTAGCAAAGGCGTTTAACATAATACGCTTTGCATGGCTTTTGTAGCTCAATTATATAGAGGCGGAGGATGCTGGAATACAGCAGAAGAAAGTTTTGTGCAGATAAGTGACAATATGTAAGACACATAAAGTACATTCATAAAATACAACCTAAAAAAACCTAAAGCGATCGAAAAGGAACGATTAATAACATTTTTTTCTTGTACGCAACCAATTTTATATTATACTGGTTTAAAGGCATTACTCTTCCATACTTCTTATTATCCTATCCGACATGAAAAAAACAATCCTCTGCCTTCTTCTTTTGCCAATGAGCGCCTTTTCACAGGCCTTGTCAGATTCTACTCAGCTGCTTCAAGATCTCCGCTGGCTCTCATCCGACATTCTTGGTGGCCGTCGTCCGGACTCGCCTGGTGGACGAGCAGCGGCCCAGTATATATCGGCTTTTTTTGCCTCTCATAACCTAAAGTTCTTTAAAGACGAATATTTCCATCCATTTACGGTCAGCCGTGGGAATGCGTCCTTAAGTGGGAAAAATGTCATTGGCTACATCGAGGGGGCAGAACAACCCCAAATCTGGATGGTCATCTCCGCGCACTACGACCATGTCGGAACGATGAACAATCAGGTTTATAATGGCGCCGACGACAATGCAAGCGGAACTGCGGGGCTACTGCAAATAGCTGCCTATTTTAGCAAGAACAAACCCAAACACTCAATTCTCTTTGCCGCATGGGATGCCGAGGAGATGGGTTTGCAGGGAGCGCGGGCATTTATGCAAGAACCAGCGGTTCCGGTAGATCAAATTGCCCTCAACCTGAACATGGACATGATTTCTCGAAACGAGCAGAAAGAGATGTATATCACGGGCACCCATCCCTATCCTTTTCTAAAATCCATCGCCGAGGAAGGAACACGGCAAAGCAAGATTCAGATTCGCTATGGACATGACCGGCCAGAAGATCATGGCGCACAAAACTGGGTTTCGGCCTCAGATCATGGTGTGTTTCATCAGGCCGGAGTTCCTTTTTTATACTTTGGTGTGGAAGACCACCCCGACTACCACCGCCCCACTGATGACTTTGAGCGCATCATGCCTTCCTTTTATTTCCAAGCCGTTCAGACGATCCTTCAGGTGGCCATTTCGATGGATCAGCATTTGGATACGGTGATGATTCATCGGAAAGAAGCGGTAGCAAAGTAATAAACAACGTACACTGTGCCCAGCTATGCAATTAAAAAACGGCTCCTTCTGTTTATGAAGGAGCCGTTTTTTATGCCAACCAATACACATAGCAGTTCAAATTAGCCATTCCAAGAAGCTTGTGGCCGCAAAAAAGGCACTATAATGATTCCGATTGTTATGTGATGAACGCTTCTTAGATCGGCGAGAAGGAGTATCAGGATTATTTAAACTAGGCGTATTATCCGCATCATAATTTTCGTAAGTCTTACGTTCACCCGTGGTATAAACCGTTGCAGTGCGGTTCTCGTAGCATTTTAGCTGCAACACACCCCAAAAAAGGAAGGTTTTTTTCTGTGCGTTGAAAGACCCTAATCCGGGAATAAGCGCAAGCCTTCGCCACTTTACAGGGCGGGTGGCATTAATTTCTATGGTGATCCGGCGGGGGAAAAGTCCGAAGTTAACGGCAATGGTTTTCCATTTACCAGTCCTAAGGTGGTAAGCACGGTGACTGCTCATTTCAACAAATAGTGGGCGGGTGTGGTATAATCCAATCTCACTGAAGAGCTTGAAGTACAATGATAGTAAATTACAACCAAAATACAACCCGAATCGGGTTTATACAATGTAAATCCGATCCGAGCAAATAATAGACACCCACAACCTCCAAACGCAAAAAAGGTTTCAGACCCTGTTATCTGCCAAACAATTGCAAAAGCGTGGACTGAATGAGGCCCATCCCTTCTGCAATACCGTTTTCATCTATTGTCAAGGCTGTTCTGAAACGCACCGTACGCGTACCACATCCCAAAATAATGAGGCCATTATCATAGCAAAGATGTCTGAATTTTTCACGAATATCAGTTGAAGGTAAATCAAAAGCACACATCAGTCCCAAACCACGCGGATTTTCCACTTCCTCAAAGGTATCTGCCAACGCCCGAATTTCCTTCATGAGCAGGCTGCCCATATGCCGGACATTTTGTAATAGTTTTTTTTGTTCAATCACTTCAAGTGCTTTTTCGGAGCGTACCATATCTACTAAACTGCCACCCCAAGTGGAGTTGATGCGGCTATGTTTCTCGAATACATTTTCCCGCACTTCCCGTATCCGATCTCCGGCCAAAATACCACAAACCTGCATTTTTTTACCAAATACCAGAATATCTGGCTTAACACCCGTTTGTTCGTGCATCCAAAACGTGCCTGTAAGGCCTACACCCGTCTGCACTTCATCAAAGATGAGAAGCGCCTCGTTTTCATCTGCCAAATCGCGTAAGGCTTTCAAGAATTCCTGTCGGAAGTGATTGTCTCCCCCTTCTGCCTGAATAGGCTCAATGATGATGGCGGCAATATCATCAGGATTATCCGCAAAGTGACGCTTGATTTGGGCAATGGCTATTGTTTCACGAGCAATAACTTCATCCAAGTTCCCTTTTGTAGGCAGTTCGTTGGCATGTGGAGAAACCACGCGGCACCAGTCGAACTTCGGAAAAAGGGCCACTTTGTTCGGATCTGTATTCGTGAGCGTCATCGTATAACCACTACGCCCATGGAATGCCTGTTCAAAGTAGATGACTTTGTGCCCTCGCTCTGAGCGGTATCCTTTGGCAAAATTTTTCCGCACCTTCCAGTCGAAAGCTGCTTTTAGGGCATTTTCCACGGCGAGTGCCCCTCCCGAAATCATAAACAGATTGGGGAGATAGTCTGGGATACCCACCCGTGAGAACGTATCTACAAAGCGGGCCATATGTTCTGTATAGAGGTCCGAGTTTGAGACTTTGTTCAACGCAGCATCCATCAAGCGGTCTAAAAAGTCTTGGTCTTCACGAAATTCCGGTGGATTAAGCCCAAGTGGTACCGAGGCGAAGAAGGTAAAATAATCTATGTACCGTTTTTGGGTGAGTTTATCATAGATGTACAAACCCTGACTGCGCGACATGTCCAAGACCATCGGCATACCATCTGCCAGCATATGGCGATGTAGCGTGCGGTGTACGTCTTCTGCGGGAAAGATGGGGGATACAGAATGAACCATGGGTGTGCTCCGGATTAAGGTATAAGGGAAAAATATTGGACTGTTCAAAAAAACAGCCCGGACACAACCAGCCGGAAGCCAACGTTAAAGGGGACGTTCAGAAAATAGGTCTGCGGCATGATTGCGCCCATGGCGATCATGGAAGCGGTGAGAGGCAAGGTCGTCACTGGGTGAACACCCAAAAAGCTTCGCAAACCATTTGAAGAAAAAAATGATAATTGGATCGTAGATAAGATACGAACTTCGTACATAAAGAAACACCCCCGTCGGATCATTTCTTATATTGATCGTAAAAGTGGATTGTTTTTTTTTGACCCAATTGCACTAAAATGCCAAAAACGTTTCCCCAAGCCCCCCCTCCGTCCATAGGAGACGGACTGGATATGATTGAACTACCGGTGATTCAAAAGCCGTTGGTGGAAAATGTGCAAGGCAAACGACCGGATTGGCTGCGGGTACGGTTGCCTTACGGCCAAACGTTTAACCATGTCAATCAGATCATCGAAGACCATAGCCTGCACACAGTCTGCAAGAGTGCCCGTTGCCCCAATATGGGGGAATGTTGGAGTGCCGGGACCGCTACGTTTATGATCTTGGGAGATATTTGTACCCGAAGTTGCGGTTTCTGTGCCGTAAAAACAGGTCGGGCGTTGCAATACGAATTGGATTATGACGAACCTCGGCGGGTAGCCGAAGCGGCTAAACTCATGGGGTTGAGGCATACGGTGGTCACCAGCATCAACCGCGACGACCGGAAAGACGGGGGCGCACCCATTTTCGCCGAAACGATCCGGCTGATTCGCGAATACCAACCTGGTTGTACCGTAGAAGTATTAATCCCTGATTTTCGCGGATTGTGGGATGCCCTGCAACTGGTGATTGATGCTCGGCCCGAATTGATGAACCATAACATGGAAACCGTGCCGCGTTTATACCGCCGAGTACGCCCACAGGCCAATTATCAGCGCTCTTTAGAGGTGTTAAGGCGCTCCAAGGAAGCGGGACTCCGAACAAAGAGCGGCATTATGGTGGGTCTTGGCGAAACGGACGAGGAAGTGGTGGCGCTGATGAAAGACTTGGTAGCTGTCGGGTTGGATGTGATGACGATTGGGCAATACCTGCAACCCACCAAAATGCACCTGCCCGTAGAAGCCTTCGTTCACCCAGAAAAATTCCGGTGGTATAAGGAAATAGGCGAAGCATTGGGGCTTGGTCACGTAGAAAGCGGCCCGCTGGTGCGGTCGTCGTATCATGCAGAGCGCCATGTTTGAGCGACGGCTTCGTTGGTGTTGGATGGTTCTGATCTTGGGCAGTTCCTCGTCGTGTACGTCGCCTGGCGCATTGCCGCACCTCCAACTTAGGTATTCTTCAGGCGAATCCATAAATATTCCAAACCTTCGTGGAAAAGTGGTGGTCTTGGATTTTTGGGCCTCTTGGTGCGGCCCATGTGTGCGGATTATGCCACAATTGCAACGCCTCTACGAACGCTATGAACAACATCCGAAAGTAGCTTTTGTGGCTATCAATCATTCGGAAACCCCGCAAGAAGCCGAGGCTTTTTTACAACGACTTGGTATTCGGTATCCCAACTATTACGATATAGACCGGAAAACCTCGGCGTATTTTCGGGTTGTAGGTCTCCCAACCACCATTATGCTGTCACCCAAAGGCGAGATTGCATTTATTCACCGTGGTTTTAATCCGCATGACGATGTGGCAGCCTTGCTCTCGCGAGAAGTTGAGGCGCTTCTGGTTCCTTGACTTCTATTCAATCATTATCCCATATCCCTTTTATGAATTCTTTCGACTGTATTATCGTTGGTGCCGGGCCGGGGGGCAGTACGGCGGCGGCATGTGCTGCCCGTGCGGGCTTGAGCGTTTTACTCATAGACAAAGACCTCTTCCCCCGCGACAAAATATGTGGCGATGCGATTTCCGGAAAAAGCATGTCTGTCATCAAACGGTTGGGCATGACAGAGGCCCTACAAAATAGCACCAGTTTACCTTCTTGGGGGGTAACATTCAGCGGACCTTACGGCGACCAGGTGTCTATTCCATTTACCAAAGAGCTTAACAAACCTGTGGCACCGGGCTATATTTGTCGGCGCGAATTTTTTGATGCCTTGGTCTTTGAACAAGCACAAGAGGCGGGGGCTACCATCTGGTTACAAACGACCTTTACAGGCTTGTTACAGGAAAACGGTACTATAAGAGGTATTACGACCAAAGCCGCTGATGGAACGGAGAAACAGGCATTTGCGCCTTTGGTGATCGGTGCCGATGGGGCCTACTCGGCAGTGGCAAAGTCGCTGGGGATGAATCAGTTAGACGAGACCCATTATTGTGGTGGACTGCGGGCGTATTATAAAGGGGTAACAGGCTTTCATCCGCAAAACCATGTTGAATTGCACTTTGTGGACGAGGCCGTTCCTGGTTATTTCTGGATTTTCCCAATGCCCAATGGCGAGGCCAATGTGGGCGTGGGGATGCTGAGTTCGGAAATTAAAAGCCGAAAAGTGAAGTTAAAATCCTTATTAGATAAACTGATTGCCCATCCACGCTTTCGGGATCGGTTTACCCATGCCGAGGCGATCGGCCCTGTAAAAGGGTGGGGCTTGCCACTGGGATCGCGTCCGCGTACAATGGCCGGAGACGGTTGGTTGCTGCTGGGAGATGCCGCCAGTTTAATAGACCCCTTCACCGGCGAGGGTATCGGAAATGCGATGGTAAGCGGCGAACAAGCCGCTATTTGGGCAAAAAAAGCAATGGATACCCAACGGTACGATGCCGCTTTTTTGTCTGGTTACGAAACCGAAGTTCTCCGCATCCTCACCGATGAGTTACGCTTGAGTCATTGGATGCAGCGCCTGACCAATTGGAAGTGGCTGCTCAATACAGTTATTGCCAAAGCCTCGCGGGATCCCAAAATTGCCGATACCATTTCCTGTATGTTTGACGACCATGACCAACGGAAACAACTTATTTCCCCAATGTTTTACCTCCGGTTGCTCATGGCTTAAGCCTGAAACTTTGGAACGGTTTTCAAAATCCCCTCACGCATTATTGCCAAAACAAACCGTAACTTCATGGCTTCATCCGAACACATATTGAACGCGAAGCGTTTAAGCGCTGTTTTTACTTAACCCTTTTCCACTTACTCCCCTACACAATATGGATCCGAACAACCCTTTTATGTCGTTTCTACCGCTGGTACTCATCATGCTGGTCTTTTATTTTCTAATTTTGCGACCACAGCAAAAGAAAGAAAAAGAGCGGAAAGAGCAAATCAATGCCCTTCAAAAAGGGGACGAGGTACTCACGGTAGGGGGCATCTTCGGCAAAGTAACTGAAGTAGCTGAAGGCCACGTGATGGTTCAGATAGATACCAATGTAAAAGTACGAATTGCCAAAAATGCCGTTCAAGACGTCGTCGGTAAATCAAAAAATTGATCTCACCCAAGCAGGGCAATCTTTGAGGATTGCCCTGTTGTTTTTTTGAGTGCATATGCAGACCAACTATCGGTTCCATACTATTTCGGAAGCTATCGAAGATATTCGCGCCGGGCGATTGGTGATTGTAGTGGATGATGAAGACCGCGAAAATGAAGGCGATTTCTTGGGGGCGGCTGAAAAGATGACCCCAGAATTAATTAATTTTATGGCCACATATGGTCGGGGTCTTATTTGTGCACCCATTACCCGTCAACGAGCGACGGAATTGGAACTGGACCTCATGGTGACAGAGAATACAGCCATTCACGAAACGCCCTTTACCATTTCAATAGATTATAAACTTGCAGGTACCACCACGGGCATCTCGGCATATGACCGATATGCAACCGTTAAGGCCCTAACCGATGTGAAAGCACGGCCTTCGGACTTTGGTCGGCCAGGTCATATTTTTCCATTGCGGGCAGTAGAGGGCGGTGTATTACGCCGCGCCGGACATACCGAAGCCGCCGTGGATTTGGTCCGTATGGCGGGTTTGTATCCGGCGGGGGTTATTGTGGAAATTCTAAATGAAGATGGCACAATGGCCCGTGTCCCACAACTGATGGATTTAGCGTCGCAGTTTGGGATGAAAATCATCACCATCAAAGACCTAATTGCCTACCGGATGAAACAAGAGAAGTTGGTGAGCCGAATCATTGAGGTGGATATGCCTACGCGCTTTGGACACTTCACCATGGTTGCCTACGAAGAACGGCTTACGGGTGATAATCACCTTGCCATTGTAAAAGGCACATGGGACGAAGGCGAGCCCGTTTTGGTGCGGGTCCATTCCCAATGTGTAACCGGAGACATTTTTGGCTCTATGCGTTGCGATTGCGGAGACCAACTTGCCACAGCATTGCGGATGATTGAGGCCGAAGGAAAAGGCGTGGTGCTCTACATGAAGCAGGAAGGGCGTGGAATCGGATTGATCAACAAACTTCGGGCATATCAGCTACAAGAACAAGGAATGGATACGGTGGAGGCCAATTTGGCACTTGGGTTCAAAATGGATCAACGAGACTATGGCATTGGCTGCCAGATTTTGCGCAACCTTGGGGTAAGCAAACTTCGGCTGATCACCAATAACCCCACTAAACGCATTGCACTTTCGGGTTATGGATTGGAAATTATAGAGCGTGTACCCATCGAGATTCCCCCTAATGAGGTCAATGAACAATACCTGCGCACTAAGCGCGACCGGATGGGACACGAGATAATGAACGAATCCGACTCAGGCATACACCATAACCAGATTTTGCAAGACTTATTGGGGTAGCGTAGCACTCGTTTAGATCATGCAAAACAGAATCTGGTATAAGTTGGGCACGTAGTAGATCCATCTGGCTACAAAATAGCCTTGTCGTATCAACAACGAGGCTATTGGAAATCAAACCGCCCTTTTATCATCAATGCACGAACGTATCTTTGTCGTCGTCTTCGAATGCAGGATTTGCAGCCAACGATAAAATCAACAATCCGAGAAGGGCAGACAATACCGAGCCAATGAGGATGGCGAGTTTTGCCACATTGAGCATAGCGCCTTCCGAAAAAGAAAGCGAAGCAATAAAGAGCGACATCGTAAACCCAATACCAGCTGTAAAACCTAACCCAGCAATTTGGTACCAAGAAGCATTTTGCGGTTGCTTCGTAAGTCCTAACTTTACCGAAAGATAGGTCATTCCTAAAATACCAACTGGCTTCCCAATCATCAGTCCAAGGACGATGCCATAGCTGAGGCTACTAAACACCATGCCCAATTCATCAAACGGAATTAAAATCGCCGTATTCGCCAAGGCAAAAACAGGGAGAATTCCATAATGTACGGGTTTGTGTAACGCATGTTCTAAGTCTTCTACCTTTCCAAGCGGGATAGTCAGGGCCAATAGAACCCCCGCTATGGTAGCGTGAATGCCAGACTTCAGGATGAGAAACCAAAGGATTATCCCCAGAATGGCGTAGGGAGTCATCTGCTTGACGCCCCCTTTGTTCAAGAGAAATAGCCCCCCCATCACCAAAACGGCAAGCCCCAACATCCCAAATTGGATACCTGAAGAATAGAACACTGCAATAATAAGAATGGCCGCAAGATCGTCTATAATCGCGAGTGCCGTTAGAAAAACTTTTAATGCCAGCGGTACCCGTTTCCCAAGCAAGGATAAGACACCCAAGGAAAAGGCAATATCGGTGGCGGTTGGGATGGCCCAGCCAGCCATATACGGAGAACCCCAATTAAAACTTGTAAAAATGAGCGCCGGCACCACCAACCCCCCCACTGCCGCCATTGCAGGCAATAAGGCTTTTTGGGTATCCGACAATTCGCCTTGGAGCAACTCCCTTTTGATTTCCAGTCCTACCAAAAAGAAAAACAAGACCATTAGGCCATCATTAATCCAATGACCCAGAGATTTTTCGAGTATGCCCGCTCCCACCTGAATCTGCCAAAATTGTTGATAGGCCGCTCCGAGAGCGCCATTGGTCAGGGTAATAGATACCAACGTAGCCAGCACCAGTAAAATCCCAGATAGTTTCCCATCTTCTGACCATTCTTTGATGGGATGAATAAAAGGGTGCATTAATTTCTTAACCATAGGCGTTGTATTTTAAAGGTTTAGGACAAGGAAACACAACGAATATCTTGCATACAAGAAGCAAGCGATTTCTAACCCCTACGTATCAAAGAGGCAGAACGTTCCAACTGGTTGTACGATTCTTGATGAAGGAAACGGGAATATGGCTAAAGTCCCAAACCAACCGAGAATAAAATACGACGGTTTTGTGGGATGGTAAAGCGTTCTTGTCCCCAGGAATAGGTTCGGGCACCAAAGGTGCGAACCGTTGGATCAGCGCCACTATAGCGAGAGAACAGCCCTAAATGGGTGACCTGTAAGCCCAGCGTGAGACGTTTCAGGTGTCCTTCACCACGTTTGGCGTGAAGGCGGGTGTGGTTATAACGTAATTGCACTGCCGAAAGCCGTATATAATCGGCCCGTTCTACGAAGTTTCCGGCAAAGTTGGGGTCCGCTTGGGCAACACGGAGTGCTGCTTGGTTATAGGTTTCTGTACCGGGCAGCAGCGGTGTAACATCATTACGCACCGCCAATCCGATTTGCGCCCGTGCTATATTTATGGCTTGGTCACCGTTTTCACTGATTCGGAAGTGTCGGGAGCCATTATAAACCGAGACGCCCTGTGCTCCTTCGACCGTGGCTCCCATCTGCCAATTTCGCCATTGCGCGTTTAGTTCGAGCACGCTTGTCCATGCAGGTTGTGCATTTCCCAGAAAAGCATTCCCGTTTGCATCCACCGTTTTCCCATTATAGGTCGTGCCTGGTGCAGTAGTAACCGGATGAAGATACTTTTGGGTGAGTGGGTCAAATGCTGCGGCCACCACAACTGGTGCATAAAATGACAGCCGTGCCAATCCGGGCTTGATAACATTGAGCTTGTTGGCATCATATATATCCGGCGTGTTGCCGAGGGTTTCTACGCGGTTTCGTTGCCCATGAAGGCCCATGGTAAGCCTTATTCCGGCTTCAGAAGACCGGAATAAGGCACTGGTCACTCGTGCAACAACACCATACCCCACCGAGGCACCCCCATTCTGAGGCAATAAAACATTTCCCAATCCAGAAGAGGGTACAGGCAAGGCATAGACCACCCCGTCGGTTATGTGCTGGCGATAGATCAAGGCATAAAAATCCAATTTATCCAGCCATTTGTTTATAAATCCGAGTTCCAGCTCTCGCATACGCTCCGGTTTAAGAACATCATTTCCGACAGAAGAAACCACCCACCCGTTACCGAACCCACCTGGCACACTCACCCAAAAAGTTCCTCTGGCATCTAAGGCATTGGGCAGATTTCCTGCTTCGCCATAGGACAGATAAATAGAACTTTGGCTTTTGGGTAAGAAAGAAAGGTTTAGTGGATAAGTCAAACGGGCATAGGGAAACACGACCCATTTCACCTCTTTCCCAATTCGGTCGGCATCATCGTAGGCAAGCCCCAGCCGGAGCCGCATTCCACTTCGCCACGTCACGTCTTCTTGTATAAAAATACCCATTTCACGTTGTCCAGTACGTGCTTCCTCGTTTGCAATCACATCACGACCTGTCCCTACATTGGTGGGATCACCCTCTGTGAACCCATCTTTGGTGATCAATAAATGATAGGCATTAACATCAAATGCACGAATTCCAGCTTCTGTTGAAAGAGAAAAGACCCCTGGTTTGTCGTAAACATGGCGTAAGGAGGCTTCATAGGTAAAGGCCGCCGATTTTCGGCTGATGACAGCTCTTCGCACCAGACCAATGCCTACTCTTGCATTGGGTGGACGGTTTTGCTCGCCTTGCAAATCGGTACCTTCATAACCCATTTTACCACGAATGAATACATGGGGAATAGGCTCTAATTGAACATTTATATGTGCCAAGGTGCGTCGTTGTTCATGCAATGTCGTGAACCGTCGTATAAGGCTGCTGTCCGCAAGACCATAGGGCGCATTGGTTCCAGTGGTATTAAGCAAATAGCCATAGACACTGGCACCGCCTTGCGGAGATCCGGTCTCGGCCTGACCATGGGCAAGCATGGCAGTAAGGCGTAAGGTAGGAAAAGGCTGGGTAACCAGATGTAAACGAGCGCCGCGTTCGCGCAAGCCATCGTTAAGCATAGCACCATCCGAGCGGCCCACATAGCCGCTTGCAAAATATTGTGTTTCGTCACGCCCCCCTTCAAAACGCAGATTGTGGCGTACAATAGACCCATTTCTTAGTCCTGTATTCGCAACATCCGGGTTCGATGCGGTGGAGAAGTCAAAAGGTGAAGCCAAACGATGTTGCCCTAAATCGGTGTGATAGCTGGCACGGGTTTCACCTGATTTACCGGATCGTGTTGTTAAGAGAATGGCCCCTGCACCCGCAGACACACCCAAACGGGCAGATGCAGCCGGGCCAGCAAGACAAGTAACTTCTTCGATGTCTTCAGTCTTTAAGTCAGTAAGTGCCGAGACCCGTTCTCCACCCAGTTCCAGAAAGCGATACTCTTCGTTTTCCAACCGTATGCCATCAATAAAAACAAGTGGTGGCGCCGTCGCCGTCAGGCCACCACCATTCCGGAACGCCATAAAAAGTCCACTGCTCTGGCTACCAGACGAGGGCATCACCCACAAATCGGGGCAAGACGCTTGTAACCGCTGGGCTACGCTAAAATAGACAAATGAGGGGGAGGGTATGGCATAGACCGGATCAGCATCTGGTGTTGTGGGTTGCATAGGCGGCGAGGGAGGAGGCATTGACGGTCTTGGTACCAGACGAATATCCGGATTGGCTGTCTCCCGTGGCTTCATGGGTACATCGGACAGACTGACCTTTCCAATGGGGCGAAGGCCAATATCCACCAGAATGTCTGCAGTTTTGACCGTGACCGTCTTACTCGCCGGATCGTAGCTCGGGAGGTTGACACTGAGGGTATAGTTTCCGGCACGTATCCGCGAAAAAGTATAGTTTCCACGTTCATCCGTATAGATACTTTGCCCACCGGGTTGTAAAAAAACACGCGCCTTGAGCGGAAGACCCGTAGAGGCATCATATACCGCACCAACTATGCGCAATCCTTGTGCTTGTATGGCAAGCGGGAGCGCGATAAATACTCCCCAAAATACCAAAAGTAAAAAGAAAGTTCGTCTCATGGTCGAGGTAGCTGTAAGGAAAAGGTTTCCCATATTTTGTGAGAAAATACAGTGCCAAAATTTATTACCACATTCATTTTTCTATTGTATTCTCCCAAGAATCCCTTGAACAGGGAAAACAAATCTTTTCCCTCCCGTTTAATCCGATAATTTTTGTATGATTTGATCGTAAATTTCGGTTCCTACTTGATGCTGTATCCCCGAAAAATATGAACGAAGACATTACCCTCCGTCAGGGAGACGACGAGATGCAAGAAGCCACAGCCAAAATATTTAGTGGATTTTGGTGGCGCACGTCTGGACTCACCCTCGCGATTACGGGCATCAGTTTACTCATGCTGATGCAGGTTCCGCCCGAACAAACGCGGTTTGCCGGACAGTTATTGGGATGGTGGATTTTGGTTTGGGCCGTCTTACCGCCGATCGTACATGCGCTTAAGAAACAGTGGGATTGGCGCTACGGACTACCGCTCCAATTGTGCGACATCACAGCCTTTTTTACAGGATGGGCCTTGGTTTCGGAAAACCAGTTGATACACGAAATTGCTTTGTACTGGGGCATGACCGGAGCCTTACATGCACTACTGACGCCACAATTTACACAAGGCACTCAGTTTTTTTTCTTGATAGAGTTTTATGTCTCGCATACAGGACTTATACTGGGCCCAATGTTCCTTACCTATGCACGAGGAATGGAACTCCGCCCGTGGTCGTGGTTAGAAGCAGGAGGATGGCTTTTTATTTGTGGCATTGTGGTCGGGCTGATCAATTGGCGGCACCAGTGCAATTATATGTTCCTTTGTCGTCCACCAACAGCCAAAAATCCATTTATCATCGGACAATGGCCGTGGTACCTTATCGCCTTTGCGGTGGTCATGTTTTTGCATTTCGGAGTCTTCTACCTCATTTTTCGTTAGAGCAAGGCGGTTGCTTTGACGATAAAAAAACATGACAAACCCTTGCTGAAAATTATCATGAGGTCTCATACACCTTGTCTGTCCTCGTGTTGGCTATCCCAAATCCCAATGTACTGTGCCTTGTCGCTCTTCCTACAACCCAAACCTTTGATGGATTTATAAAACGTGAATTCGCTAAATAAAATTTCTATACCCACACAATAAGCCCACATGATCCTGCGTTCCATCATAAAATGCAGGAAACTGCATCCACGACCAACCCCTAAGAACATCGTAGCACATGACTTGGTCGGATGAAGAATTGGTAGCCGCATACCTTGAAAAAGGAGACGAGCGGGCCTTCGGTTTACTCCTCAGTCGTCATCAGGAACGCGTTTTTAGCTATCTGATGGGCATGGTAAAGGATGTAAACATCGCCAACGACTTATTCCAAGACACCTTCCTGCGCGTCATTTCCGCGTTGCAGGAGCGTCGTGGGTCGTATCAACAACAAGGCCGCTTTATCTATTGGGTTATTCGGATTGCCCGTAACACCACCCTTGATTATCTGCGTACCCGCAAAAAGTGGAAAGACGTAGCAGACCCCGATGATGATGAGAACAATTTTTGGGACCGCCTTTCGGACGACGCGCCCAATGCAGTGGAACTCATGCTCAATCAGGAACAACGCGAATGGTTAGAAGCCTGCATTGCCCAGCTGCCGCCCGAACAGCGCGAGGTCTTGCTTATGCGTCATGAAACCGGACTGAGCTTTAAGGAAATTGCGGCCTTAACCGATTGCTCCATCAATACGGCATTAGGACGGATGCGGTACGCATTGTTGAACCTACAAAAAATCATGAAACGAATGGGTAAACCAGAATTGGTGGACCTACACGAATAAATGTGGCAATCATAATCCTCCAGATGGACACCACGCACCCAAATCTCACCACAACCACTATGGACAAACGGTTACAATTGATACAGCGCCTTTACGGCGAAACGGATCCTGCTGAACCGTTGACAGAAGACCCTGCCTTGCGCCCGGAGTTAGATACCTTGTTAATGGTCAAATCAGTATTAGACCGTTTACCGCCCCAGTCTGGCCCAGATCAGACGGTTCTGGTAAATCTAATGACGCACGCCAAGACCGCTACGCAAAATACGTCTGGCCTTTCTGAGGAGTCAGCCCTACCTGTCATAGCCTTGCTTTACAATCAGAGCCATCGTCCAGCAGACGAAATTCTAAAGGACGAGGCCCACCGTAAAGAATATGACATGCTCTTGACGGCCAAAGCATTTTTGGAACAACCCCGTACACGACCACAACCCAATCCGGAGGTGATCCAAGCCATTCTGAAGGCCGCAAACGCCAGCCAACCCCGCCCACGGCTTTTATATATAGGAAGACATCTCCTACAAAAACCTGTGGCCCGCTGGGTAGTGGCAGCGAGTGTGGTATTGGTGGCCATTGGAGGCTTTTTCTCCCTCCGTACTTTCTGGTCGTCGGAGAACACAATGGCTGGTTTGGATGGGCAACAATTGGAGATTTACGAACCGCCTGCATCGGAACGTGTATTTTCTTGGGACGAACGCCCCGTTTTTAGCACCATCTCGCAACGGGTGGAACACTTGGAAGCACGGGTGGAAGATGAGTGGGGTAATTCGCCCGTGCCAATAGAGTTGACCCGAAACAATGCCACACAAAATCGGAATATAAATCCGCGTTAATTTTAAACACTATTGCATAAACCTCCTTTTATACGGTTCTAAACCCTATGAAACGTTTTCTAAAGTCTCACCGTCTCGTACCAGTTTGTTTGTTGATGTGGTTTCCCGTACTTGTACTGGCCCAAAACCCACAACCTGCCTCCTCGCGGACAACCCGACAGCCTGCTTCGCAGGTAAGCCCCGTTCAAATGCAAACATTTGTGATTCGCGAAGGAAAAGCGTATCTGAATGGGAAACAACTTACGGGTTCGCAATTGCCTACCGAGTTGGATTTACGTGGATTGGATGTGGAGTATATGTTCTCGGTGGGTGTTGCACCGGTTATTCAAATCAACAATAAAATGTTTACCGTGGAAGGCGGGAGTTTGCTGGCCATGACACGTCAGTTCAAAAACGAAGCAGAATTCGGTTCTTTTTTGGATCAGCAAACCGAACAGTTTGGACAATTACACTCTATGATGACCCCGTTGGAGAGTACGAAACAATTATATTTCCTGCGGAATGAATCACCAGATTTGTATCAGCGCTTTCAACGGGAGCAATGGCTGGAACTACAATCCCAACGATTGGCAGTCAAAATTCGGCTTTCTGCCGAAAGTGAACAACGGTCGCAGATGATGAATGAATTGCGCAAAACACTGGGCAATATCTTTGATCTACGATTAGAAAACCAACGCGACGAAATTCAGCAGCTAAACAACCAATTGATCTTGCTTCGCTCGCGGCTGCGCGACAAAGAAATGGCCCGTGAGCGCATCATTCAGCAACGACTAGAAGAATTATTACAAGGCCAATAGGCCCTAATTCACGTTTTACCACCCTTTTCCGCGTTCACCGAGGTACTTTATGGCCACGGAGAATGTGTTACACCCGTTATATCCACCCAATTTTACACCAAAAAAACAGGAGGTATAAACCCCATGTCTAACCCATTCCTTAAACGTTTCTTAGGCGTTGCGCTGATTGCCAGCGGCTTCTTGGCCTTACCCGTTACTGCGCAAAAACCTGCACCCAAAGAACGTAAAGAATCCAAAAGTGTTATCCGCATTGTGGAAAATGGTGAAGAGCGAAAAGTTGAGGTTGTGGTAAAAGAGGGCAAGGTTTGGCTCAATGGCAAGCCCCTTGAGGAAGCCAGTGCCGAGGACAAAGAATTGTACAACGAGTATAAGGTTCAGGATGCAACCGGAGATGACACAACCGAACGTCGTGTTACCGTAACAGCACATCCTAAAAACAGCGCCTTGCCAAAAGAACGGAGGGAGTCGCGAAGCGTTATCCGAACCATGCAAAATGGTGAAGAGCGCGTTATCGAGATTATTGATAAGGACGGCCAAATCATGTTGAATGGTAAACCCATTGAAGAAGCAAGCGCCGAAGACAAAGAACTCTACAGCCAGTTTAAAGTGGAAGACACAACCACCGATGGGTTAACGGAGCGTCGCGTAACCGTTACAGCGCGCCCCAAAGAAGGTGCCAAGACAACGGAAGAAAATGAGGTGGAAGTGACCATTGATGCCGATGGACAAGGTAGGGTTTTTGTAATGCCAGAAGAAGATGAAGCTGGTAACCATGTATATCGTTGGAAACGTAAATCTGCCGACGGCAAGGAAGAAGAAATAGAGGAAATGCCACGTTTCCGGACGTTCCGTTGGGACAGTAGTGAACCCTTCCGTCAATTCAGAATGGCCATGCCCAAAAGCGAACTTTTCCTACGCGAAAGTCCACTTGGCGATGTGATGGAAGATGTACGGGTAAACATCGAGGAGTTGAGAGGAAGCGAATTTGCCGAACTAGCCCGTATGGAGCGTGAAGCCCGCGATTTGTCGCGTCAAATCAAAAATGCAAAAAACAGCGAAAAGGCTGGCTTAGAGCGTGAACTGGAGGCCAAACTGAACGAAATCTTCGACAAAAAAATCGAAGCACGTCGCAAAAAAGTGGCTCGCCTCGAAGAAGAATTAAATGCACAACGGGATCAACTCCGTACCCGCGAACGCGCCAAACGGGAAATGATTGAACGCCGTAAGCAGGAATTACTGCGCGGCAACGATCCACTTTCGTGGTGATTCTTGCCTATAATGGGATAAAAAGGAAAAAAGCCAATGTTTTTAAGACATTGGCTTTTTTTAATGGTGACCAAAGCCACCAACATACCTTTTGACGGGTGCTAAAACACAATATTATATATATTGGTATAATATTATTGAACATTTTTAGATATTTATTATAAGATTAGGCAAGCTAATGCTGTAAGGCCTTATTCTGTCCTTGGCTAACGGACCGCAGTTCCAGCATGATAAACCGAATTCATCTTTGAACACTGAATTATTTTGAAAAAATATATTTTTGAACGTATTTTTATTGGCCCTGTTAATTCATGCCTGCTTCCGCCTTGCAGCCTTTAGTAATCATTCCAACCTATAATGAAGCCCGCAATATAGAGGCCCTTTTGCTTCAGGTTTTGCACCTACCTGAGGGCTTTTTCGTTTTGGTGGTAGATGATGGATCCCCCGACGGGACGGCTGATCTGGTTAAGGCGCTCCAAAAAGAGTATTCGGAACGTATTTTTTTGTTAGAACGCACAGGAAAACAAGGTCTCGGAACGGCATATCGTGCGGGGTTCCAGTTTGCTTTGGAACGCCAATTCGATTGTATCTGTGAGATGGATGCCGATTTTTCCCACAATCCATCAGATTTGTCGCGTTTGGTGGAGGCTGTCTGGACGGATCAATGTGATCTTGCCATAGGCTCGCGGTACATTGGTGGTATTCGGATTATCAACTGGCCCCTGATTCGTCTCATTATATCGTATGGAGCCAGTATTTACACGCGCATCATCACACGTATGCCCATCAAAGATGCCACGGCTGGTTTTAAGTGTTTTTCACGTAAAGTTTTGGAAAATATTAACTTGGAACGGGTAAAGTCTAATGGTTACTCGTTCCAAATCGAGATGCACTACCGTACGTGGAAGGCTGGATACCGCATCAAAGAGGTTCCCGTTATATTCACGGAACGGAGCGAGGGTCTTTCAAAAATGAGCAAGGCCATCATGCGTGAAGCCGCCCTGAAGGTTTGGGAATTGCGCATCAGGGCCATGATTGGTAAGCTCTGATTGAGCGTGGCAACACCAATATTCAGACACGAAGCCGCACCCCAAGACCGGGCCAATCTGGCAGCACCAAACGCCCTTCTTCCACCTGAATGCCTTCGTAGGGATCGTTGCCTACCAAAAGATGTCCGTCTAAGTCGGCATAATCGGCCATGAGTGCTAAATGTGCCGCAGCAGAGATGGCCACCGATGCCGAAGACATACAACCGATCATCACCGAAAGTCCCAATTCTCGTGCACGCAAGGCCATTTTTCGCCCCTCAAGCAATCCGCCGGATTTATCTATTTTGATATTCATCCCATGAAAAGCATCTTGCAGGGCATCCACATCGTGCAATCGACCACAATTTTCATCGGCAATCAGAGGCAATGGCGACCGTGCCTTCAACCAAGACATCTCCGCCAATTGGGCTGCTGGCATGGGTTGTTCAACAAATTCAACCCCTTCCGAAGCCAGCCATTCGATTCGTTCCAAGGCTTCCTCTTTGGTTTTCCAACCCTCGTTCGCATCTACACGTATGGGTTTATCCGTCACACTACGGATTGCGGCAATGGTTTCTTGGTCCCGATCGGTTCCTACCTTCACTTTAAGAATGCCATATGGAGCGGCCTCCTGCGTTTTACGGACCATTACCTCGGTCGTGTCTATTCCAATGGTAAACGAGGTTATCAATCGGTTTTGTTCGGCAATACCCCATGCTTTATAGAGCGGAAGGCCCATTGATTTGGCCCACCAGTCATGTAAAGCGGCGTCTAACGCTGCTTTTGCCGACCATTCTCCCGGCGCCAAGGCATCTACATAGGCCATGATGGCAGGAATCTCGGCAGGGGAAGCAAAGCCAGAAAGGTCTAAGCGACTAAGGAAGTGACTGGCCGAGTTGTATGTTTCGCTATAGCGTGCATTGGGCGATCCTTCGCCGATGCCCTCGATACCGTCGTGTAGGATGCGTACAATGATACTGGTGGTCTCGGTACGTGTCCAACGCGAAATACCGAAGGGATGACGGAATTGGAGCACTAATGGCTCGTATTGAAAGGAAATCATGGTTTATTTGGATTGATTTTCTGGCAACGCCAGCAACGGCACATCTTACACTGGTGTGAATAAGAAAATAAGGCATTCAGATGCGTATCCAAAAGGACAAAAGGAGGTTCGGCACGCCTTTCTTGGCCCAACTCTATTGATTAGGCGCAAGCAACGGGTATTTTTGGCCAGAAAAAACTCCCACCCTACAACGTGTGAGGTGGGAGTAAAACGCATTTCAATCCTTAGGTATGGCCACCCACTTGTAGGATAACGCATAGCTTCCGTTTTTCGTCCACTCGGAAAGTGGCGCGGTTTTTCTGGCTCAGACGAATTTGATACACATCGTCGTAAAGACATTTAAAGTCGTAATCAAATCCGGTAGCGGCATCTTTAGGATGGCTTCCCCAGTTTACGGCGTTTTGAAAATTGTCGAACTTCATTTGTTCAGTGGCATGCAAGACAACATCGAATCTTGCGCCTGTTTTGTCGAGGCTCCAGTTCATGATGATTGGTAATTAAGTGATGCGCGTGAAGGTGATTTTTTTATTCTCCGACAACAATTGTCGGGAGTAGCAGATTGCTGTATAGCCAAGATAACGCATTCGGATCTTCAAAGCAGATCATAAGACAAAAAGTATAGATGTAAGCGAATAAAGCTTTGTGGTGTAGTTTGGCACCTTAGCGATGATTTTATCCCACTCAACCTGCCCTTTTAGAGCAACTTTATGGTATCTCCTGTGGGTTTCAGGCGTCGCGTTCTGGAAGTCCGGGCACGTCTTTCCCCATTTGTACCACTGCCGAAGCCCATGTGAGTCCTGCACCGAAAGCCACCATACATAAGACATCCCCTCGGTGTACTCTTCCGGCCTCGATGGCTTCGCAAAAAGCAATGGGAACAGAGGCAGCAGAAGTGTTGCCGTATTCGTGTACATTCATGAATACCTTTTCCGGAGGCAGATTTGCCATATGAGCGGCGGCCTCAATGATACGTGCATTTGCTTGATGTGGAATTAAAAGGTCCAAATCGTTTAAGTTTAGTCCTGCTTTATGAACCGCTTCTGTAACGGCTTCGGGCATTTTCCGACTGGCAAACTTGAACACCTCTCTACCATTCATTTTGATATACCCCTCACGGTTGGCCAACCGTTCAGCCGTAGGCGGACAAGCGGTTCCGCCTGAAGGGTGGATAATGTGTTCATACCCTTCACCATCAGATCCCATCACAAAAGAACGCACACCACATACCTCGTCGGTAGCTTGCAGAACCACTGCACCGGCTCCATCGCCAAACAAAACCGCTGTATTCCGGTCTTCCCAGTCCAACATTCGGGTGATCAGTTCCACGCCAATTACCAAGATATTGCGCAGGGCGCCAGAAGCAATAAACTGATTTGCAGTGATGAGCGAATACACAAAGCCCGGACACGCAACCGACATGGTAAAGGCCCCCACATGATGTGCTCCGAGTTGGGCCTGAACCTGGCTGGAAACGGGCGGCGTCAGGTAATCCGGCGAAGAAGTCGCCACAATAATCAGGTCTAAATCGCTAGGGGCCAGTCCTGCTTGCGCCAATGCACGCTTTCCGGCTTCGGTGGCCATCGTAGAGCACTGGTCGGTTTCTGCAGCCACATGGCGCCTACGAATCCCCGTCCGTTGGACAATCCACTCGTCGCTGGTGTCTATAAATGTAGCAAAATCTGCATTGTTCATTACTTTTTCCGGCACATATTTGCCCCAGCCTATAATTTTTCCGTAGCGCATGAAGTTGGTGTTTCGGGAATCGAGTAAATAAGATATTTAGAACAGGTGTACCTGAGTGCGATATAACATACAAAAGATCCATCCCAAAAATGGTTAAAAAAACCGTTCCTTGTATCTTTTTTTATACTTGAAAGGGTTTTTCTGAAAAATGGAATCGTATATTATGGTTCACCCAAACGCAACCGCCTATGGAAGATGAAACAATCTACCGATCAGGGCCAGATCACAACCTGTTGGGCATTACAGATCTAACGGCTATCAATGCTGAAGAAGCGAAGGGGATTGCAAAAGCAGAAGTTTATCTGTTTACCGCACACGATCTGGACGAACAAATCAATATCTCGCTGCTCTTAAAACTGCACAAGATGGCCTTTGGTCACCTCTACGAGTGGGCTGGTCAGTGGCGAAAAGTGCAAGTGGTTTTCGGGAATATTACGCCTCCCGCCTCCAAAAATGTCCTTCATCTTTTGTATCAGTTTTTAGACAATCTGAACTTTAAGATTGGCATCATCCGAACGGAGGCCGATTTGGTGGAAACACTCGCCTATGCCCATTATCAATTTATCTATATCCATCCCTTTATGAATGGTAATGGAAGAATGTCGCGGCTTATCACCAATTTAGTGGCCCTCAAAAAAGGGTATGCACCTGTTTTATTGGGTCATCGCCGAGGCACTAACCGACCATTGTATATTGCGGCCATGCGTGCAGCCGATGAAGGGGATACGGAGCCACTTAAGCACTTAATCCGCGAAGACCTCTATCTCCTTGAGTGCGGATTCTACCAAAGAGGAGACCATAGGGATGATTTGAGAACGGGGGACGTCTTGCGTTTCCAAGGCCATGTTGGTGTAAACTGACTGGCTGATCAGGGATATTAAAAATTCGCTTTCCTGCAAACAGGGGTATTTTTCAAGGGCTGTCATGATCATTCTACGGTCTTAAACAGGCGATAAATCGCCCAGTATCTCCTTTGTGCTGCATACCAATGAGTATTATCAGGTTTGTGAGCAGATGAGGTGTCACGAAAATACTACATTTCCAATTTCGTACCAAAATCGTTTTAGATGAATGGGGATTTTGTGTAGATGGATGGGCATTTTTGAGGATCAAAGATCACGAAAGGTTGAAGTGCCCTGCTCTATAAACGACTTTCCCCCGCCATTGGGATGACGAGGGAAGCCGTGCAAGCAATGAGTTGGAAAAATTGGTTATCCCTTTAGGGGACGTTTTTTACCATACAAGCCCGGCATTGGTTCCACTCTGTAACAGAAAATCTGGCTTAGCCTTTGGGCGCCTAATTTTAGAAATCGAAAATTTTACCGGGTGCGTTGTTTTCTGGAGGAGTTTCCTCATCTGACAATGAATCTTCTTGTTGCTCCAACATACTTCCACGTTCGTAGGTTACAACAAAGCGATCTCCACGCCAGTTGAGGGTAAAACGTTTCTTTTGCCGAAAACTACGACGGACCCCATCGGTTACATTATCCCCCGAAAAGGCCAGATCAAACAAGACTTTGTAGCGGTTGAGTCCGGTGGAGGCTTCTACCTCTATGGGAGAGACAATTTCATAAGACGCATTGGTATATTGGTTCATATCTTCAGCCAAAGCGGTTTTGATGTCTTCGCGTTTAAGAGTTCCACGCCCCAAATAATCCACGGTATCATCGTATAAATTATAGATTTCAGACGAATCTCCGCCATTCAGCACATTCAGGTATTGCTCGGCAAAGGTGCGGGCTCGTTGTGTCATGACATTAAGCCCTTGACGGGCCTTTTGTAGCCGTTGGGCCACCTCGGGCGAGTCGGGAATGGTTTGCTGTGCTTTTTCATAGGACTCGATGGCTTTGGCGAACCAAGATTCACCGCTTTGCGCATCCCCCTCACTCAAGGCTGTTTGATAGGTACTTAGCATCTTGATGCGATCGCGAACATAGGGTGTATCTTGTTTTTCCAGTGCTGCTTCAAAACTTCTGAGTGCATTGGTATAGTCCTTGTTCGCCAAAAAGGTATCACCGTCTTTTTTGTATTCCTCATAAAGTTTTTCGGGGGTAGCCACAATGTTGGGGAGAACGTATTCATAAGCAACATAGGCCATGCCACCAAAAACCAAAAACATGAGGACAGGAATCCACCACCGGAATCCTTTTGGCTCTGGCTCCGCCTGCAACACTCGATTGGGTACTGTGGCTGACTCTGCCGGACGTACGGGGCGGGTAGCACCCACTGGAGCCGCTGCCACCGGACGGGTAGCACCAATGGACTGTGTAGCGGGAGTGGAAACCCTTCTTGTGGCGTTAGGATCATCCATGCCCGGAAAAGCAGCAGGGGTAATGGGTTGTGGGGGATTCTGCATCCCAACAAGACTGGCCTGCCCTGTGAGCATGATAGGCTCTCCCAATAACGCATCCTGAAACACGGCTGCATCCGGAAAACGCTCTTGTGGATGGATGGACAGACCTTTTGATAGAATGTTAGAAAAACGGGCCGTAAGTCCCATACGTTCGGGTAGTTGCAACTCGTCGCGCAACATCCGATCGGTGGCTGGCGGAGGCTGTATGCCTGTTGTGGCATGATACATGGTTGCGGCAGCCCCATACACATCTGTCCATGGTCCCAAATTTCCTTTGCTTTGGTATTGCTCGTAGGGGGCATAACCGGGCGTAACAATCATCGAAATATTCTTGCTCCGCTCCCCAATGGCAAATCGGGCCGCCCCGAAGTCTAAGAGGATGGGCCTAACGTTGCCCGTATCCAATTTGGCCAGATAAATATTGGCCGGTTTAATGTCTCGATGTAGGATGCCTTTCCGATGTGCCTCGCGAAGGCCATCCAAAAGTGGAATAAATAGATTGGCTACCAATTCTTCGGGCAGCCGCCCGCCACGCGCCACCATAAACTCTTCAAGGGTTTGCCCTTCATAGTAGTCCATGATGAAATAAGCCGTACCGTTTGATTCAAAAAAATCGCGAACCCGAACAATATTATAATGCGTTAATTGTGCCAAGGTTCGGGCTTCGTTGAGGAAGCGGTCTAAGCCAAACTGGAATTCTTCCGGTCGGTTTGGATGAAGGGTTAGTTGATCCGCATCGCGAACGGTCATGCCCGCTGGTAGAAACTCTTTAATGGCCACAGGGATGTGCAAAACCTCGTCCCAAGCCAAATAGGTGATACTAAAACCACCAACCCCCAAGACCAAACCCACGGTATATTTGCCGTTCAGCAGGGTTTTAAGCGGCAATGCAGCCGGATAGCGGGCAGCAGGTTCTTGAAAAATTTGCTGTTTATCCATAACAGACGACATTTAATAAAACGCGATACGTTGTGCAAAATAAAAACGCTCGGATGCAAAAAACGAAGGCGCTCTCAATGCTTTGATGAACGAATAAGTCCCTCCGAAAGTTGCGGCAGGCGCCAGATGTCCTAAACTACGCTCTATCTTATGCACAATCTATGGGGTTTCTTAAAAGAATACCATTTCTATAAATGGATGAAGGTCTTTTGAGAGATTTTTTTTAACGCAAAGCGTCAGAAAGCCTTTTCTTTACGGAATGGATTTAGTATTTTACATCTTAACACTGTTAATTAACTTTATAAATCACATGGCACGTAAATTTGAAAACATTCGGGACGTAGTGGCTTCCATGCCCAAAAGTTTCCGGCCCGATAAAGCGGAAGGCGTTGAGTCCGTTATTCAGATTCACTACACGGGAGACGACGGTGGGGACTGGTGGTTAGACATCAAGAACCAGACGGTAGTTCTCAACGAGGGTACGCACGAATCCCCGGAACTGACCATGACCTGTTCTTCGGAGGACTGGCTAAAATTAGTGAACCGCGAGGCCAATCCGATGGCCATGATTATGCAGCGTAAGCTACAGTTTTCGGGTTCCATGCCGATGGCGATGAAATTTGCTGGCATGTTTGGCTTGGCATAGACGCCTTATACAATCCACAACAGTCCACGCCCTCTTCATCGGATGAGAGTAAGGTTTTTTTGTTGTGTCATCCCCCCTGATTGGCTGCCTCTGCCCTAGTAATCGCGTGAACAATCGCTGGAAAAGGAACCAAGCCCCTTTGAAGGCGTTTTTTTGTGCTTCAAGAATACGTAAGTTCCAGCACCACCTGCTGGGGTCTCCGTTTTGTTTTGCTCATATACCGACTTAAATATGCTCCGGCTTCTCTCTCGTTCCAAGAACCAACTTAAGCCTACACAGGGCGATGGTCTGCCAGCACCTGTTGACGTATCGCATGTGGAAGGTGGGCCAGAAATGGGCTTTTTGGATCATCTGGAAGAATTACGTTGGCATGTCATCAAAGGTGGGCTGGGCATTTTGGCCGGCATGGTGGTATGTGGGATTTTCTCTGAGTTTGTGATGCACCAGTTGCTATTAGGTCCTGCACGATCAGATTTTTTCGTTTATCAATGGCTGGGTTTAACGATTCCATCCATAGATTTACAAAATCGCACCATCACAGGGCAATTTTTTGCATATTGGGGGACCATTTTTATTGCGGGGCTTACGCTGGGGTTGCCCGTCGTGATCTACCAATTCTGGCGGTTCATTGAGCCGGGTTTATATCCACACGAAAAATCGGGAATGCGGTTTGTGGCTTGGTTTGTCACCTTCTTTTTCATTCTGGGTGTTGCTTTTGGGTATTCGGTTCTTATGCCCATGTCGCTTCAGTTTTTTGCCCGTTTTTCTATCTCGGAAACCATTACCAACCAATTTGACATCTCGGCCTATTTCGACATGCTTTTTGCTTCGATTATGGGAACGGGGATGTTGTTTGAGCTACCAGTGGTGGTATATGCACTTTCCAAACTTAGGATTGTTACGCCCGATTTGCTAAAACGACAACGACGGATGGCATTGGTGGTCATTTTGATCTTGGCAGCACTGATTACACCCTCCACCGATATGATTTCGCAGATCATCGTAGCCATTCCGCTGATGCTTCTCTACGAATTGTCTATCCAAATTTCGGCTTACGTAAACAAAAAAGAAGAAGAGGCTACTCGAAAAGCCCTTGCCTAATTTTTTCTGACAATACAATACCTTAGGCAAGGTATTTGTTACGTTTATGATCCGGATGACGTCTTTTGTACATCCATAACCTAATCCTGTTTTGCTCATGAAATACCTACGTGTCTGGTTGGTACTCATTCCCATATGTGCGTTGTTGTTTGTGGGTTTCCGGAATGACGATTTGTTTTTCCAACTCAAGAAAAATTTCACGATCTTCGGAAAGATTTACGAAGAGTTGGCAACTGGTTATGTGGATCCAGTGGACCCCGAAAAATTGTTGCGCAAAGGGGTGAATGAAATGATGCGTTCGCTGGACCCATACACAGTCTTTTTTGATGAGGCCGACAACGAAGATGCCGAAATGCAGATGCGGGGCGGCCTTGGTACAGTAGGTGCAGCCATTGGGATGCGAGAAGGAAAAGTGACAGTGGTGGAACTCTTGGAAGGATACAGTGCCGCCGAGCAAGGCATTCGAGTGGGAGATGCCATTATACAAATCAATGGAAAACCCACTACGGGGCAAACCATCCGAGAAATCGCTTCGTTGCTTAATGGCGAACCAGGCTCGGCACTCACCCTTAAAATCGAACGCCAAGGAGAAACCGAATTGCTTAATTTCTCCCTTCTCCGTAAGAAATTGGAACTAAAGAACGTAACCCATGCCGGTTTTGTGGCAGACGATACCACCCGCGGCATTGGATACATCAAACTTGCACAATTTGGTCGCGACTGCGCCCGCGAAGTTAAAGAGGCCGTACTTAGCCTAAAAAACACCCATAAATTAAAAGGATTGGTATTAGACCTACGCGGTAATCCGGGAGGATTGTTAGACCAAGCCATTATGATTACCTCCCTCTTTGTTCCGGAAGGTTCTGCTATTGTTTCTACCAAAGGCCGACTGGCCACTTCGGAGCAGTTGGTGAAGAGTGCCGTACAGCCAGTTTTGCCGGATACACCGCTGACCATTCTGCTGGATCGGGCCAGTGCCTCTGCCAGCGAGGTGGTTTCTGGTGCGATCCAAGATTTAGACCGTGGCGTCATTATCGGAGAAACTTCCTTTGGAAAAGGGCTGGTTCAGGCTGTCAAACCATTGGTATATAATACCTCGATGAAGTTCACCACTGCCAAGTATTATACACCCAGCGGGCGGTGTATTCAAGCGCTGAATTACTCGGATGTGGACGAAGATGGCGCACCTGTAGCTGTACCAGATTCTTTGCGTAAGTCTTTTAAAACCAAAGCTGGAAGAACAGTAAAGGATGGAAAGGGAATAGACCCTGATTTGGCCGTAAAAATGGGAACCACCACCGAGTTGGAGCAGGCACTACAACGGCGATCCGCCTTTTTGTTCTTTGCCAACCAATTTGCAGCCAATCGGCCCACCATTGCAACCAATTTTGATGTGACCGATGGCTTGTTAAATGAGTTCCGGCAATGGCTAAACAGCCAAAACTTCTCCTATAAGACCAAATCGGAAAAATCTCTCGAAAAACTTCAAGCCGAGCTAACAAAGGCGGGTTACACACGTTCAAATGCACAAGCCCAGTCTCTGCTCAACCAAATTAACCGGGAGAAGAATGACGACTTTTCCCGAAATGCGCCGCGCCTAAAACTATTGCTCCGGTCGGCAATTCTTGCGCGATACTACGGCCCTGTGGCGCAAATTAAAGCCCAGATGATAAACGATCCGTTCCTATCAGAGGCCGAAAAGGTGATCCGTGATAACAAACGCTATATGCAGATTCTTGGGCAAAAAAGCTGAGAAATTGGCTTTTTATCACACACAAAGTTTATTTGTCCCGTTGTTATGCAACTCATTATCCTGTTTGGTCCACCAGCGGTAGGAAAAATGACCGTTGGTAAAGCATTGGAGAAAAGAACGGGACTCAAACTGTTCCATAACCACATGACCATCGAACTTGTGGTCCCCTTTTTTGATTTTGGCACCGAGGCGCATAACCGTTTGGTCCGTCTGTTCCGCTGGTCAATTTTTGAAAGTGTTGCCAAGAGCGACCTGAAAGGCTTGATTTTTACATTTGTTTGGGCATTTGGCTTGGATTCTGAAGAGACCTATGTAGATGAAATTGTACAGGTTTTTCAAGCCGTAGATGCCGACATTATGTACGTAGAGCTTGAGGCAACTCTTTCCGAAAGACTGTGGCGCAATAAGACCGAAGAAAGACTCCTACACAAACCAACGAAGCGAGATACAGAAGCCTCCGAAAAAATCCTGCTTGAGCACGAAGCCACATACCGATTTAACTCTTATGAGAACGAGTTTACACGACCGAACTATCTTAAAATCAATAATACCCACCTAAGCCCAGAGGAAGTCGCAACACAAATCATTACGCATTTTGGATTGTCTTAACAAGAACGTTTGGACATGCGCCGAGGCTGCCTAATGAACGTATATGGTTTAGTGCTCGTCTTTCACCATTTTATTGCATTACACCTTAAAGAATCTTGGGGCACATCGTTTTTGAGCCGTTTTCGTATGCTGTTTAGCGCCCCACGAGCCCTATATAAGCACGCATGGCTTGTTGTAGCCGCACGTCTTTTTGCACCAATTGAGCCAATTCTCCTAACAACTCCCGCTGCCGGAATGCCCGGATCAGATCGGTAGCAAAGAGTTGCAGCCATTCTGCTCCAGCCTGTTCTGCCAACCAGGAAAATGCATGATAGCCCTGTTCGGCATTTTTAGCCCGAACCACCAAGCCAATCACCGTCGCATATCGAGCGGAAGCCTCCGTCGGAAACACCCATTCTTGACCATTGCCTCGAATAATGGCATCAATATCCGGCAAGGTTTCGTAGAGGCGTACAAAAGCGGTAAACTCGGCTCCGGCGGCTTCTCCAACAGCAGGGATCACGGACAATCCGGCTTGGTGCAAACGGCTGGCCATCTCCCATGAACGCGGTGAGGGCCACGCCGGACGCACGGTATCCATTTTGTGAAGTAATTCCGTACGGAAGGCTAAAAAGGCCAAAACCTGCTCATGGATTCCGCCAGAAAATGCAAACCGCTTGAAAGATTCAAAATCTACCCGCACCTCGATGTGCAAAAACCGATTAGCCAGCGGGGTGGGCATATCAAAAATGGCGGCGCGGTCTTCTTTTCGGTTGCCGGCAGCCCAAATAAACCAGTCCTCCGGAACCTCGTAGCTCCCTACTTTCCTATCCAAAATCAATTGTTGTGCCATACCCTGCATAATGGGCGGCGCCAAATTTAATTCGTCCAAGAACAAGATACCAGCTCCATCGCGTGGCAGGAATTCTGGTGGGTACCACCGCGAAACGCCGTTTTCGGCAACAGGGAGACCGCGCAAGTCAGTCGGAGCCAATTGGCTAAGGCGGACATCTATTAGGGGAAGTTGATGCACTTCCGCAACTTGTGCTACAATACTAGACTTTCCGATGCCAGGAGCACCCCAAATCATGACACTCAGATGGAGGTCTTGGTCAATAAGGTTGTGTAAAAATTGCTGGAGGTCTGCGGGTGTCATGGTAAAGTGTTTGGATGAACAAGGTGACCCGAAAAGGCGCAATATAGCCCATGTCCCCACGCAACAATGCAAGTGCCGTCCAAAATTTGCATTTCCAATGCGCACAGAGGGAACTGTCTCCAGCGAAGTCTTTGTAAGCGCCCTTACTCTTGGCCAAGGTCCGGAAGTAATGCACTAAAGGAAATTTGGTACAAGTCTCCGGGCCGTCGTTTATCTTTTGGAAAATCTTTCACCAGACCCGGCCTTTCGGACGTAAAAAACAGTGTTTTTCCATCGGGCGAGAAAGAGGGCGCAAAATCGGCATACGTGGAGTTGATACGCGAAAGATTGACAAATGACGACCAGCGATTTGGCCCGATTTGCTTGGTTGCATACAGATCTCCACTGCCTTTTCCTGTTAAGCCACCCGAAGCAAAGACCAACCACGTTCCATCGGGGGAAATGGCAGGATTGATGATAGAGACGGCTTCCGTACCGGGAATGGTGACTCCCTCTGGCGGCTGATAACGTCCATTTCGGAAAACCGATCGGTAAATCTGGGCTTTATTGCCCACAAACCTCGAAAAATAGAGGACACCGTCGCGGGTCAGGGTAGAATAAATCTCGTCGTCTTTGCTATTCAGAACGGACGATACAGGTTTAGGAGGACTCCATTGCCCATTTCGCAATGTAGATTGCCAGAGGTCAAAGTCTTTTTTCTCGTTTCCTTTCATCGGCCGATTAGACGAAAAAATGACGGCACGGCCATCGGGCGAGAAAATGGGATCTATGTCCATAAAGGTGGTGTCGTTGTGTGGGAAAAGACGTGCTTCGCCCCATCCTGTATTGTTTTTTTCGGAAGTTAGCCAATAAAAACGACTACGGTCTGGAGAGGTTCGGTTAAAAAAGAGCCAGCGGCCATCTGGAGAGAGTGCGCTTGCAAATTCCGGGTCGGGGCTATTGATGGCAGGCGCCAGTAATTCAGGCACAGCACCCAGAAACACCGCATAGTTCGTCCATTGTAACCGCCAAATCTTCCAAGTTCCATTGCTTTGTCGCCGTAAAACCGCAGATGCCCATCCAGACTGTATCCGAGCGACCGTGTTTCCATCCTTCAAATACGTCCAGTCTAAGCGTGTTTTTTGCGTGGTAAAAGCCATATTTTGCTCTACCTTAACCGAGATTACGTCAAGATCAAAACCATGAATGTGGGTCTCGGAACCGTCTTGGGGGAACCAATATGCCTGAATATCGGCGAAGCCCTTTATGGGTACAAGGCCATCTGGCGAGATGCGCGCCTCTTCCTCGAAAGGTGCCATAACGCCTGCCGGATCATTTTTCAACCATGCCAGTCGGTATTGCTCCCACACCATCCGAATGGCTTCTTCATCGGATACGACGGATTGCGCAGGCAAACATTGGATGCAAAGCAGCATCCCCAACCACCAAGTGGTTATCGAAAGGGTCTTTTGCATAACGTTGAGGGTTCTAATGGAACGATACGGTAACAAGATCGCCCGTGTGCCAAATGGTTACAACCGTTGGCCTAGCCACCCCGTTTATTGCGCATTGCGTTCAGACAGGCAAGGCCTTCGGGCGGCCTTTCGGTGAATTTTTGGTATTGCTCATCCTCAATAGCTACCAAGGCTGTTCGCCCAGCCTCGTCGAAATGAATCCCCCAGCCAAATTGCTTGGGCAATGGGGAGGCCCGTAAACAAGCCATCGGTTTGCTAAAAAACACTTCTCGCAACTCGGCCTTCTCCTGCTCCGAAAGGCCCTCTGCCGACCCTTTATGCCGAAGGTGTGTCTCAAACAAGATGTCTTCTTGGGTATAAACGTAAGGGGATGTTGCGATCATTTCAAACTGAATACTGGCAATGGTGGGTTTTCCATTACGTGTCACAGGTTCTTGCGCTGTCGTAACCGGACAATCGGGGGCGGCTTTAATAAACGTATGGTAGTAGTTAATGTCAGGCATTTTATTCACCGCAGGCAAATGGAATTTTTTTGGTCATCGAAGAGATACTTTTCCCTGCTTTGACCAATGACGCAGAAATACTAATTTCTTCGCACCCCGTATCATTCAATAAAAACAACAACTTATATACAGCATCCTGACCAATTACTGAAAAAGTGCGTTTCTCGGTCTTTAGTACCTTATTACCTGCACGGGCGGTAAACTGCAATACCTGATTTTGGTTTGAGGCACCTTTGGCCGAGACCGTCACCACCACAACGGTTTGGTGCGAGTAGCCCTCTGCATATCCTTCGCCGATGATGGTGTTCCAGAGCGAAATGTCAGGATTGCCGATCACGTTCTCGGAGAAACCACCAGCAACTTTGGCCGCGTCCATCTCCTTTTCTTCGTTATAAAACAACCGTGCCTCGATGGCGCTGATTTTAGATTGACTCCATGCCGTCTGAAACATAACGACAAGGCATATGGCTATTAAGCCTAAAGAATGTTTTTTCATATCAAAAATACTTTTTCTAAATATGTTTTGAGCCTGAATATTCGGTTCAAATCCGCCTCCAAAAGTTTTTTGGCTTTAGAAAGCCGCTGCCGATTTTCCGTAACCTTGCGGCGGACCACCGCTTCGTCTAAAACCACGTCTAATTTGGGCTTCCGGCCCTGACCCGCCTTGTTATGCAAAACCTGAAGACCTTCCGTTTCGTAACCTTCTTTGTAACGCCGAACCCATGCATTAATCTGGGTTTGGC